>LFEN01000033.1 GCA_001510075.1 Alphaproteobacteria bacterium casp-alpha2 | reverse complement strand
GAGAAAATCAGAGAGAAAAATACAAACTTACCGCATCATGCAATGGTTGAATTCGGTGCCGACAAGCCAGTCCGACAGGCTGCTAGGCTATTCAACCACAACATCAACAAGAATCTCTTGCGCGAACCTATGGCCTTCTCGCCCTGGTGATCCTGTTTTGGGGCATTAACTGGCCAATAATGAAGCTCGGCTTGGGCTACGTCACGCCCTTGTGGTTCGCCACCACCCGCATGTTTTTAGGCGCCTTAAGCCTGTTCTTTTTTCTTGCCCTGCAAGGGCGCAACATCATTCCCGGCCGCAACGATATACCGATTCTGCTTATTATCGCCGTGTTCCAGATTTCCCTGCCGACAGGATTGATCCATTCGGGCCTGCTTTTTATGGAACCGGGACGCTCTTCCATTCTCGTCTTTACCATTCCCCTTTGGGTGGCGCCGATGGCCGTCTTTGTTCTGGGCGAGCGGCTTTCACGGAGAAAAATCGCCGGGCTGGTGGCCGGAATAGGCGGCATTGCGGTTTTGTTTGCGCCGGCGGCTTTTGATTTCAACGACACGAAAGCCTTAATCGGTAATATTTTTATGATCATCAGCTCGTTCAGCTTTGCCCTGGCCATTATTCTGGTCAGGCGCCATTCCTGGTCGACGCCGGTTATCCGTCTGTTGCCCTGGCAAATGATGTTGGGAACGGTGTTTCTGGTTATCGCCGCCAGCGCCATCGAAGGCGCGCCGGATATAGAATGGTCGCCGCCCCTGGTCGCGATCATGGCCTATAACGGACCCATCGCATCGGGTTTCACCTTTTGGGCTTATGTTACGGTGTCCAGGAACCTGCCGGCCATGAGTACGGCCCTGGGGTCATTGGGCGTCCCGGTAATGGGGATCATTGCTTCGAACCTGATTTTGGGAGAATCCTTTAGCGTTAGCATCGTATTGGGTCTGGCGCTGGTTTCGTTGGGCGTTCTGGCTGTCTCGCTGGACGATCTGAAAAAGTCAAAAACCTCCTAACCCATTGATAAACAACAGGTCAAGATGGAAATTTTTCCGCACAATCTTGTCAGGCCGCTTGCCTTCGCCCATAGTTTACGAATTATGACGAACCCGTCACACGCCATAGAACTTGATTATTTCAAGGCGCAAGACCCGGATGTCCAATGCTGCGATTGGCCCGCTTGCCGTGAAGAAGGCGAGCACCGCGCGCCAAAATCCAGGTCGGAACTTAAAAAATATCACTGGTTCTGTCTCATCCACGCCCGCCAATACAACAAGGGCTGGAACTATTACACCGGCATGACTGACGACGAAGTCGAAGCCGATGTGCGCGAAGATACCGTCTGGCACCGGCCGAGTTGGCCTTTGGGCGGAAACCCTGCAAGCGGAGACCAGTCCTTTACCCCGGAAGACCTGATGGGCCGTATGGGGGCTTTCGGCCCAGATTGGGAGCCCGGCGACAGCTATGCCAAGCAACCCGGTCCAGGGGCGAAATTGGAAACCCGCCAGGCTTGGGCCGTCGCCGTTTTCAGCCTTTCCGGTCCGGTGCAGGTAGATGCGGTGAAGGCGCGCTACAAAGAACTGGTGAAATTGCACCACCCCGACACCAACGGCGGCGTCAAGGCGGCAGAAGAAAAAATCAAGGAAATCTACGAGGCCTATCAGATCATCCTTGAGATGCTGGACGCCTGATTTCATCGCTTGGCTAACATCCGCCCTTGTTTTTCCCAATGTTAATGCCAAAATTAAGTCTCCACCTCCCCCAAGACAGCTTTCTGGAACCTGATCAATGACAACTGCTGAGACAATAGGCGTGGCCAGCAAGCCGCTGTCACAACAAGTGCCGGACATTACCGTGTCTGTGCGCCAATTATTCGGTATCGACAGCGACATCGAGGTCCCCGCCTTCAGCGAAGCTGAAGAGCATGTGCCGGTTGTTGACGAAGCCTACCGCTTCGATCACGACACCACGCTTGCCATTCTGGCCGGTTTTGCACACAACCGCCGGGTCATGATCCAGGGCTATCACGGCACCGGAAAATCGACCCATATCGAACAAGTGGCGGCGCGGCTCAACTGGCCCTGCATCCGGATCAACCTGGATAGCCATATCAGCCGCATCGACCTCATCGGCAAGGACGCCATCGTTCTCAGGGACGGTAAACAAGTGACGGAATTCCGCGAAGGCATCCTGCCCTGGGCGTTACAGAACCCGACGGCGCTGGTCTTTGACGAATACGATGCCGGGCGGCCCGATGTGATGTTCGTGATCCAGCGGGTGCTGGAAGTTGACGGCAAACTGACCTTGCTGGATCAGAACCGGGTCATGCAACCGAACCCCTACTTCAGGCTGTTTTCGACCACCAATACGGTCGGCCTGGGCGACACCACCGGGCTCTATCACGGCACCCAGCAGATCAACCAGGGCCAGATGGACCGCTGGAACATCGTCGCCACATTGAATTACCTGCCCCATGACGACGAATTGGAAATCGTTCTGGCCAAGGTGCCGTCCTATTCCACCAAGGAAGGCCGGGGAAAAATCAGCGCCATGGTCGAGGTCGCGGATTTGACCCGCGCCGGTTTCATTAACGGCGATATTTCCACCGTCATGTCGCCCCGCACCGTCATTACCTGGGCCGAAAACACAGAAATTTTCGCCGATCCCGCCTTCGCCTTCCGCCTCACGTTCCTGAATAAATGCGACGAAGTCGAACGCCCCGTGATCGCCGAATATTATCAGCGCTGCATGGGCGAAGAACTTCCCGAATCGGCGGCCCAGGAAGTCAGCTAGGCCAGAAAGTTAGCTAGGAACGACCCCATGGCGGCGTCCGAACACACGGTTGATCTTTTAAAGCGGGTCACCGCCGCGACCTGCAAGGCGATGGCGCGGCGCCGGGAATTGACGGTTCAATTCGGCCATGGCGGCGCCTCCGTGGGCGAAGAGACCATTCACCTTCCAACACCACCGCTCCAGGTCAACAAGGATGCGCTGACCAAGCTCAGAGGCATTTCCGATTCCCTGTCGCTTCGGCTCCGTTATCACGACGAAGCCCTGCACCGGAAAAACCAACCCAAGGGAACGTTGGCGCGGGCGGTTTTCGAGGCCGTCGAACAGGTCCGCTGTGAATCTCTCGGCGCCAGACGTTTGCCCGGGGTCGCCTCGAACCTCGACGCGCTGTTGGATGAACGCTGTCGGGCCAAGGGGTTTGCCGGGGTCACGGAACGAAAAGACGCCAACCTGGCCGATGTCATCGGCCTGCTGGCCCGCGAACAAATCACCGGCCAGGCGCCGCCAAAAGCAGCCCAGCAAATGGTCGCTGTCTGGCATAAGTGGCTGGACAAACAACTGGGCGATAAATTGCGTACCCTGGACACCCTGGCCGATGACCAGAATGCCTTCGCCACCCGTATTACCGAGGTCATCCAGGCCCTCAACTTGGCAGATGACGACCAGGATTCCCTCGACCCCGACGACGAGAAACTGGACGACGATGCAGATGACGACAGCCAGGATGACGACAACGCCGATGGCGACAGTGAGTCCGAAACGGACGCCGGCATGGCCGGCCAGCGCGGCGAAGGCGAGCTGGACGATGACGGCGATTATTCCGACAGTGACGGCGACCAGAACATGCCCGGCGACGGCGACGAACAGCCAGCGGGACCATCTGAATGGGACCCGCAATGGATGCGCAACGACACCCCCGACGCCACCCAGTACCACCCCTACAGCACCCAGTTTGACGAAATCATCGATGCCGGCACGCTTTGCGAACCGGATGAATTGGCCAGGCTTCGCCAACAACTGGACCAGCAGCTATCTCACCTGCAAGGAGTGGTTTCCCGGCTCGCCAACCGGCTGCAACGCCGCCTGTTGGCAAAACAAACCCGGTCCTGGGAATTCGACCTTGAAGAGGGCATCCTTGATGCAGGCCGTCTCGCCCGCGTCGTCACCCACCCGACCCATCCGTTGAGCTTCAAGGTCGAACGCGATACGGAATTCCGCGATACGGTAGTGACGTTGCTCATCGACAATTCCGGCTCCATGCGCGGCCGTCCCATCACGGTCGCCGCCATGAGCGCTGATATTCTTGCTCGAACCCTTGAGCGATGCGGGGTCAAAGTTGAAATTCTCGGCTTTACGACGCGTTCCTGGAAAGGCGGCACGGCACGGGAAAAGTGGGTCAACGACGAAAAACCAAAAAACCCGGGGCGGCTTAACGATTTGCGCCATATCATCTACAAGGCCGCCGATTCCCCCTGGCGCCGGGCCCGCAAGAATTTGGGGCTCATGCTGCGCGAAGGCTTGTTGAAGGAAAACATCGACGGCGAAGCACTTTTATGGGCTCACCAGCGTCTGTTGGCGCGCCCCGAACAGCGGCGTATCCTGATGGTGATTTCCGATGGCGCCCCCGTGGACGACGCAACGTTGAGCGCCAACCCCGGCAATTATCTGGAACGCCATCTCAGGGAAGTCATTCACTGGATCGAAACCCGTTCCGATGTTGAGCTGACAGCGATCGGCATCGGCCACGACGTCACCCGCTATTACCGCAACGCCGTAACCCTGATCGATGCCGAGGAACTGGGCGGCACGATGATGAAAAACCTGACGGAACTGTTTGACGAAGATACCCGCCACGCGCTCAGAAGATCCGCCTGAGGCGCAAGGAGAAAAAAGCCCATGTCGATCATCGTCACCCCGCTGGATGGACCTTTAGGCGCCCAGATAAGCGGTGTCGATCTTTCGCAGCCCTTGGGCGACGATGATTTCGCCATCATTCAAAAAGCCTTAACCGACCACTTGATCTTTGTCATTTCCGGACTTGATGCCGACCTTGACGCCCTGGCCGGGTTCTGCCGCCGGTTCGGCCCCTTGGTGCCGCATGTGCTGGAGCAATATCACCACCCGGAGACGTCCGATGTTTCCATCATTTCGACTAATCCCGAAACCGGCGCCGGGCGCTCCACGGACATGCCGGCCGGGGCATTTTGGCATTCCGACCTTTCCTATGACGCCAACCCGTCTGATGCGACGATGCTGTATGGCGTCGAAATCCCGCCCGAAGGCGGTGACACGCTATTTTCAAACATGGTGCTGGCCTATGACAGCCTGCCGCACAGCACCCAAAACAGGATTGAAGGTTTGAACGCCGTTCACCGCTATGGCTATCGCGGTGGCAGTGCGGTCGTTGATTTAAACGATACACAGGGCACCCGCCACCCGGATGTCATTCACCCCATGGTCCGGCCCCACCCCCTATCGGGCAAGAAGGCGCTTTTCGTCAATCCCGGTTTTACCGTCGCCATCGAAGGGTTGAGCGAGGAGGAAAGCCGGGATTTGCTGAATGAACTGTTCGAACATGCCACGGAACCGGATCTGATCTATCGACACGCCTGGAAGCCCGGGCAATTGGTTGCCTCCGATAACCGCACGACCATTCATTGCGCCACCGCCGGTTATGAGGGCCACGCCCGGACGCTGTGGCGGTTTATCGTCGGCGGCACGGGATAGGTCATGATTCGGACGATCATAATATTTTCCGCCCTGTGGCTGATTTTTCCTGCCCGGACCGACGCCGCAGAAATGTGGCGGCCGGTGTTGGTGCAAACGTCAAAAACCGTTTTTTCCCGCCCTCATGACGTTGTCCTGTCCCCGGACAAACGGTTTCTGGTCGTCGCCGACAACGGCAACGACGACGTCAAGGTGCTGGATGCCAAGAGCCTACGGGTGCTTGGCGTTATCGGTCGGGGGGAACTTTCAGCCCCTCATGATGTCGCCTTTGATCGGCAAGGACGGCTGTTGGTGGCCGACACAGGCAACGACCGGATTGCTCTCTATGCCTTCAAAGGCCCATCGGGATCAAAACTGATGACCTCCTGGGGCGCGGAAATGGGCAGCCCGGAGGGGGTCGCCGCCGCCCCGGACGGACGGGTTTTCGTCACCAATGCCGGGCTTGATACGGTGCTTGCCCTTGAAGACGGTCGGGTCGTACACCGGGCCGGAGGCAGTGGCAGCGGCCCTAATTTGTACCGACGCCCCCATGATATTCATGTTGCCACGGACGGACGGGTGATCGTTGCCGATCCGGGCAATAACCGGCTGCAAATCCTCGACCGCAACCTGAATTTTGTCCGGGAAATTTCCGGCCCGCCCTACAATTTCAACGAACCCAAATACCTGAGCGTGGATAAGGCGGGAACTCTGTTCCTGGCCGATGAATATAACGACCGGCTCATTATCCTCGGTCCCGGCAACCATCCGGTCGGAATATATGGCGGCGTCCGGGGAAGCGCGCCAGGGCAATTGAACCATCCCGAAGGAGTGGAAGTATCCGGTCCCCATATCTGGCTCGCCGACACCTACAATGACCGCATTCTTCTTCTAAAGCGTCCCTAAACACTGGGAAACCGTCGCCGGAAGCCTATTCAGGGTTTTTCCACCGCGTTTAAGCGCGCCAAGCTCGCGCTGCAGCCCCTCCAGCTCGTCGATAAGCTGGACTTTGGTCTTGCGAAGGTGACGTTGACGGCGCTTCTTGTCGCCGGCCATATGGAACTCCTCCCAGGAATTTCCTGCACCCCTTGTTTTCCGGCATTCCCGGATAACCCCTTAGAGTCGCACATTTTTAATGGAAACTACAACGAAAGCCTCAACGTTTTGCTTGGTTTTCCCCCCAGGTACCCCCAGACATAAAAAAAGGCCCGAAAACGGGCCTTAATTCACGGAATTACCAGCTCCATCAAGCAGCGACTTTGCCAATCGCCTTTTTGACCTGCTTTTTCAGCTTCTGGACTTTGGGTTCCAGATCATCGGTCGGGGCGTCGAGAAGGAAGGCATCGAGCCCGCCTTTATGCTCAACCGTGCGGATCGCATCAGCCGAAAGCCGAAGACGAATGGAACGCCCCAGGGACTCACTAAAAAGCGACATCTTCTGGAGGTTCGGCAAAAACCGGCGGCGGGTCTTGTTGTGCGCGTGGCTGACGTTGTTTCCCGTCTGCACACCGCGACCGGTAAGTTGGCACCGTCTGGACATTGTTTCGAGCCTTTAACAGGGATAATAAACCGGACCGGCATTACGGCCCCAAGAGGCGGTTTTTTAGGCCACCACCCGCCAACAGTCAAGGGTTAAGCGCGCAAGGCCGAAATGAGGGGAATCCTTGTTCCCTTGCCTGCCCTCCCTTAGACTTGCGCTTGTGATCATTACAACAATTACGGTTCTTTTCCCATGCCCTATGACGCCGAAAACACCCTTCGCCATGACTGGAGCGTGGAAGAGACTGAAAGCCTTTTCAATCTCCCCTTCAATGACCTGATTTTGCGGGCGCAAACCCTGCACCGGCAGTATTTCGACGCCAACCAGGTGCAGATGTCGACGCTGTTGTCGGTCAAGACCGGCGGTTGCCCCGAGGATTGCGCCTATTGCCCGCAAAGCGCCGGTCACGACGCCGGCATCAAGGCGGAAAAACTGATGGCCGTGGATGACGTCCTGGCGGCGGCAAAAGAGGCCCGCGACGGCGGTTCGACGCGCTATTGCATGGGCGCCGCCTGGCGCAATCCGAAAGACAAAGACCTCGATGATATCTGCGCCATGGTTGAGGGCGTTTCGGCGCTTGGCCTGGAAAGCTGCGCCACGCTCGGTATGTTGACCGATGCACAGGCAGCCAGACTGGCCGATGCGGGGCTGGACTACTACAACCACAACCTCGATACGTCGGAAGAATTCTACGGCCGGATCATTACCACCCGGACCTATCAGGACCGGCTGGAGACATTGGAAAACGTCCGCCAGGCGGGCCTCAAGGTCTGCTGCGGCGGCATCGTCGGCCTCGGCGAGGACAGGCGGGACCGGGCCGGGATGATGATGGCCCTTGCCAATTTGACCCCGCACCCTGAAAGCGTGCCGGTGAACATGCTGGTTCAGGTCGAAGGAACGCCGCTTGCCGGTACAAGCGCCCTCGATCCTTTGGAATTTGTGCGCACCGTGGCGGTGGCGAAAACCATGATGCCGGCCTCCGTCATTCGCCTGTCGGCGGGACGCGAACAGATGACCGATGAAATGCAGGCTTTATGTTTTCTCGCCGGCGCGGCTTCCATCTTCACCGGCGAAAAATTGCTGACCACGCCCAACCCGGAAAAAGATCAAGACGCATCGCTTTTCGAAAGGCTGGGGCTTAGCCCGGCGCCGCCGGATGACCGCCCGGCCTGACCCCCTACCGGTATCTCTGGTCCCCTGGCTGGATGACGGCTACCGGCATATCTGGATGCCATATACCCAGATGCAGACGGCGCCGCCGCCTTTGGCCGTCACCGCCACTAAAGGCAGCCGCATCACCCTCGCCGACGGCAGGCAGCTAATCGACGGCATCGCGTCCTGGTGGTCGGCGTGTCACGGCTACAATCACCCGCATATCCGGGACGCCATCGTCCGCCAAGCCGGGGAAATGCCCCATGTTATGTTGGCCGGCCTCGCCAACGAGCCGGCGTTCACCCTGGCCCGCCGCCTTGCCGACATCGCGCCGGGCGATCTGGAGCGTGTTTTCTTTTCCGAATCCGGCTCCGTATCGGTCGAGATCGCGATGAAAATGGCGGCCCAGTATTGGCGCAACAACGGCCAGCCCGGCCGCACCAAATTCATCTGCTTTGACGGCGCCTATCACGGCGATACCATCGCCACCATGGCCGTCGGCGACCCCGAAGACGGCATCCACGGACGTTTCGCTGGCCTTATGGGCGGACAACTCCACACCAATCTGCCCCGGGACGACAATTCCCGCAAAAGGTTCGAGGCTTTTGTCACCGAGCATGCCGATCAATGCGCCGCCGTCATTCTTGAGCCGTTGGTTCAGGGCGCCGGCGGCATGGTTTTCCATGCCCCGGAAACACTCAAAACCGTCCGCGAAACCTGCGACAAGCACGGGCTTTTGCTGATTTTGGACGAAATCATGACCGGCCTCGGGCGGCTCGGCACCTTATTCGCCAGCGAACAGGCCGACGTGCAACCCGATATCATGACGCTGTCCAAATCGCTTACCGGGGGGAGCTTGCCGTTGGCAGCGACCATCGCCAGCGCCGCCGTGTTCGAGGCTTTTTTATCGGACGAACTCGACACCGCCTTCATGCACGGGCCGACCTTTACCGGCAATGCGCTGGCCTGCGCGGCGGCGAATGCGTCTTTGGACCTGTTCGAAACGGAACCCAGACTTGAACAGGTCAACGCCATCGAGGCGCATTTGGGAACTGCCTTGGAACCCTGCCGGGGGATGAACGGAAAGTGGGGAAAAGTTCGCGACGTGCGCGTTCGGGGCGCCATCGGCGTCGTCGAGATGGACACCATCACCGATATGACCGCCCTGCGCGCCCGATTTGTCGAGGAAGGCTGCTGGATCAGGCCCTTCGGCAACATCGTCTACCTGATGCCGGCGTTCACCATCGACGAAGAGGATCTGGCCCGCCTTTCCGGCGCCATCGTCAAGATCATCGGGGAGAGGTAAAATTTCTGAATCTCTCGATGAATTCGCCGAAGCCAAACTGGCGGCGCTGCAACACCTGAACCTGAAGCGCACGGTGACGGAGACCGAACGCCTTGGCCCGGTCGATGTTTTGCGCGGCGGCAAACGGCTGATTTCTTTTTCCTGCAACGATTATCTGAACCTGTCCCAGCACCCGGACGTCAAGGCCGCCGCCATCGCGGCGACGGAGAAATTCGGCACTGGCTCCGGTGCGTCCCGTCTTGTTACCGGCAACCATCCGCTGTTCGCCACATTGGAAGCGAAGCTGGCTAAACTAAAAGGCACGCAGTCGGCCTGCGTATTGGGTTCCGGCTATCTCGCCAATTCCGGCATTATCCCTGCTCTCGTCGGCAAAGATGACATGATCTGCGTCGATGAACTGAGCCATGCGTGTATTTACGCTGGCGCCAGTTTGGCCCAAGGTGCGGTGCATATTTTCCGCCACAACGATATGGACCATTTGCGCGAAATTCTGGAAGGCCACCGTAAAGGCCACCCACACGCGCTTATTGTGACGGATCGTGTTTTTTCCATGGACGGCGACCTGGCCCCTGTTAGCGTGTTGGCTGATATCGCCGACGAACATGACGCCTGGTTAATGACCGATGATGCCCACGGTATCGGGGTTGTCGGCCCCAGCGCCGGGACCGTTCCTCTGCAAATGGGTACTTTGTCAAAGGCCATCGGCGGATACGGTGGATACCTGTGCGCCAGTCAGGCGGTCATTGACCTCATCCGCACCCGGTGCCGGACATTTATCTATTCCACCGGCCTGCCGCCCGGCGTTGTGGCAGCCGCGATTGCGGCACTCGACTTGATCGCCGCCGACCCGGAATTTGCCGCCCGGCCGCTGGCCAAGGCCATCGCCTTCACCCGGTTGCTGGACCTTAAGGAAGCCGAAAGCCCCATCGTTCCCATTGTTATCGGCGATACGGAACGCACCATGGCGGCGGCAAGGATGCTGGAAGACGAAGGCTTTCTGGTCGTTCCCATCCGCCCGCCGACGGTGCCGGAAGGCACGGCCAGACTGCGCATTACGTTTACCGCCGCCCATGACGATGCCGATATCGAACGATTGGCGGATATTATCAAGACGCGCATTCTGGATACCCCATGAAGACACTGTTCATCACCGCCACCGGCACCGCCACCGGCAAGACCTATGTCACGGCCGCGCTAACGGCAGCGCTGGTCAGCCAAGGCAAAACCGTGCGCGTCCTTAAACCCGTGATTAGCGGCTTTGAGCCGGATAAAATTGAGGAAACGGACACCGCCCTGCTCATCCGGGCATCAGGGGGTGAACCGACGCAAGACGCCATCCAAGCTTGCTCTCCCTGGCGGTTCAAAGAACCCTTGTCACCGGACATGGCGGCAAAACGCGAAGGCCGGGAAATCGACTTCGCCGGTCTCGTCGATTTCTGCAAAGACACCGAAGCGGGCCCGGAAGATGTGTTGCTGTGTGAAGGGATCGGCGGCGCCATGGTGCCGCTGGATGACAGCCATACGGTGCTGGACTGGATGGCAGCGTTTGGCGCACCCGCCCTCGTCGTCGCCGGTTCCTACTTAGGAACTCTCAGCCATACCCTGACCACGCTAGCAGCCATGCGCGAACGCGGCGTCAATATCGCCGGCGTCGTCATCAGCCAGTCCGAAGAAAGCCCGGTGCCGGTAGAGGAAACCGTGGCAACGTTGGAAAGATTTTTACCGGCGATAAATATTTCTGCCATTGGTCGGGGCGAAGGAGCGGAAGCGCTTTCGGAAATGATCGGGCTTTAAAGTTTTTGGCTATTCGCCTCGACCCAGCCCGCCAGTTCGTCTTCTTCTATGTCACCGGCGGCGAGTTTCATGATGGTCTCCAGCGCATCCATCTTTTCGGGGGCAAGCTCGTAGCCATTTTCGGAAAGAAAAATGGCCATTGCGGCAAAGGCAATCCGCTTGTTGCCATCGACGAAGGGATGGTTGCGGGCGAGTCCGAAGCCATAGGCAGCGGCCAAATCGAACACCGTTACCTTGCCGTCGTATGCCTGTTTGTTGACGGGCCGGGCCAGGGCAGACTCAAGCAGTCCTTCGTCTCGAAGCCCGGCGGAACCTCCGTATCGGTCAATCTGAATTTCCTGAACAACAACCACCGCTTCAGAAAGAAGCCAGACCGGCGCCTTCATTTAGCCAGTTCACGGAAAACGTCCCGGTACTTGTCCATGAAATCTTTGGCCGTCTCGACCTGACGCACGAATTGCTCGTCATACGGCGACAGGCGGATACCCTCTGGGGTGCAAACAACAGAAAGCTTGTCGCCCTCGGACACGCCAAGCCGTTCGAGTTCGGCCTTGGGCAGAATAACGCCTTGGGAATTCCCGATCTTGCGGATGGTTACAGAATTGGACACCGGCCTCTCCAATACAATGAGTTATCATTAATGTTATAACATCATCCGGGCGGTGTCAAACCAAGAGGAAGGGCCGGGTTTTACCCCCTACCCCATCGCCTTTTGCAGGTTCTCGTCGATTTTATCCAGGAAGCCTTGGGTGTTGAGCCAGGCCTGATCGGGGCCGATCAGCAGCGCCAGATCTTTCGTCATAAAGCCGTTTTCGACGGTTTCGATACAGACGCGTTCCAGCGTTTTGGCAAAATCGACGACGTCCGGCGTTTCGTCGAACTTGCCGCGATAGGCGAGCCCCCGCGTCCAGGCGAAGATCGAGGCGATGGGGTTGGTCGAGGTTTCCTTGCCCGCCTGATGCTGGCGGTAATGGCGCGTCACGGTGCCGTGGGCGGCTTCGGCTTCGACCGTCTTGCCGTCCGGCGTCATCAGCACCGACGTCATCAGACCCAGTGAGCCGAAACCCTGGGCGACGGTATCGGACTGCACGTCGCCGTCGTAGTTCTTGCACGCCCAAACATAGCCGCCTTCCCATTTCATCGCCGCCGCCACCATGTCGTCGATCAGGCGGTGTTCATAGATGATCCCGGCAGCGGCGAACTTGTCCTTGAATTCGGCGTCGAAGATTTCCTGGAAGATATCCTTAAAGCGGCCGTCATAGACCTTGAGGATGGTGTTCTTGGTCGACAGGTATACCGGCCAGCCGAGGTCGAGGCCGTAGTTCAGGCAAGAGCGGGCGAAGCCCCGGATCGATTCGTCCAGGTTGTACATAGACAAGGCGATGCCCGCTTCTTCGAACTGATAGACTTCGCGCTCGACCGCCTCGCCGCCGCCGTCCGGCTCGAAGCGCATGATCAGCTTGCCGGCGCCGGGCACGAGCATATCCGTCGCCCGGTACTGGTCGCCGAAAGCATGACGCCCGATAACGATGGGCTTGGTCCAGCCCGGCACCAGCCGGGGCACGTTCTTGCAGATAATCGGTTGGCGGAAAATGGTGCCGCCGATGATATTGCGCAGCGTTCCGTTGGGCGAGCGCCACATCTCCTTGAGGCCGAATTCCTCGACCCGGCCCTCGTCCGGCGTGATCGTGGCACACTTGACGCCGATGCCGTGTTCCTTGATCGCGTTGGCCGCATCGACGGTGATCTGGTCGTTCGTTTCGTCGCGTTTCTCGACCGACAAATCATAATATTTCAGGTCCACATCCAGATAGGGCAGGATCAGCTTGTCCTTGATGAAGGCCCAGATGATGCGGGTCATTTCGTCGCCGTCCAGCTCCACGACGGGGTTTTTGACCTTGATTTTGGACATCGATGTTTCTCCTGGAATTTACGGCTTTACTTCCCCGCAACCTAAGGGCCGCCGCACGGCTTGGCAAGCGTCACAGGTGGCTGGTCAACACCTCTTCATTCGGCTCCGGCGCCTCGGCCAGAGCCTTGAAAACGTCGTCCGGTCCGTCAACCATCGTAAACAGTTCTTCCACTGCCGGGTGGGCGAAGCCACCGTCGATGGTGCGCCGGACCAGATCTGCGAACACCGACCAATAGCCGCCTGAATTGAGCACGACAATTGGCTTTGAATGGAGGCGAAGCTGCTTCCAGGTGACGATTTCAAGAGCTTCATCAAGCGTCCCCAAGCCGCCCGGCAGGACAACGAAGCCGTCCGACAACTCGAACATTTTGTTTTTACGTTCATGCATGGAACCGGTAACGATCTGCTCGGTGACGCTGTCGTCGCCGACTTCCAGGTCTTTGAGAAATTCCGGGATGACGCCGATGGCCTCACCGCCGCCATCCAGCACCGCCCCGGCCACCACCCCCATCAAGCCGATCCGTCCGCCGCCGAAGATCAGTTTAACGTTTCGTTCCGCCATGATCTCGCCCAGTCGCCGGGCCGCCAGCTCGTGCGCCGGGTCTTGCCCGGTCTTTGAACCGCAAAACACGCAAAGCGAGGTTATTTCGGTCATTATCTCTCTTTTTTGTTACCGGATATGGCATAAAACGGGGTTGCAACGGTTACAAACAATGGCAATCTATAGGAAGAAGCCGTTATTTACGAGCCGCAAACAGGGAGTGTCCGCGATGAGAAATATGTTGTTAGCCGCCCTAGTCCTTTTGGCATCCGCCGGAACCGCGCTGGCGTGCCGGGGCAATGACGAATACCCGCAATCGGTGGAAATGCTGAAAAGCATGACCATGGAAGCGGAGAAAAAAGCCGCCCTGATGAACATGATCCTGAAAGGGCAGAAACTTCACGATACCGCGCACGCCACCAGCAACGGATCAATGATGGGCCAGTCCGTCAAAATACTGGATGACGTCAAAAGCCAGATGAAATAGCCGGTTGCCATATTTTTGCTCACTTCGTTAAGCAACATTAATGGTATAATCATCCGATTCTCCTCTTAGGAGGCCCAAGAGGGAGGCGCCAGCGTGCCCAACCGACCCCTAGTCATCGCCGCCCTAGCCGGAGGCGTAGCCGTTGTCGTCGCCATCGGCGTAAACGTCGTGCAGTGGAAAGACGAAACTGGAGACGGGGCGGCAAAAAAACAGGTGGCGGCGGAAAAGGCGGGCAAGGCCCCCGCTACCCAGGGGACGCCCCAGGCAACAAACAAATCCCTTCCCAGTTTCGATGTTGTCCGCATTGACCCCCGAGGCGACGCCGTCATGGCGGGGCGCGCCATTCCCGGAAGTACGGTCATCATTCTCGATGCAGGCCAGCCCATCGGCGAGGTCATCGCCGACGCGCGCGGGGAATGGGTGTTCGTCCCTAAAATGCCACTGCCTCCGGGCAGCCGGGAGTTGAGCCTGGAAATGCGGGTCGCCGGCAAAGACCCCGTCACCTCAAAAGATGTCGTCGTTCTGGTGGTTCCGAAGCGCGGCCAGGATGTCGCCGGCAGAGATACCGATACACCGTCGGGCGTTTTGGCGCTTAAGGTTGGCAAGGATGGCGGCGGCAGTACCGTCTTGCAAACCCCATCGGGTTCCGGCGCCGGCGCCATCAGTATCGACGCGCTGGATTATGATGAACAAGGGCGGCTGCACATCAGCGGCCGCGCCAAGCCGCGCGCCATTGTTAACGTCTACCTCGGCAATACGTTCATCGGTCGGGCCAAAACAGACGATAAGGGGCAATGGCGCTTGCAGCCGGAAAGCCCCATCAAACCGGGTCGTTATACACTGCGCGCCGATCAGGTCGACGACACCGGCAAGGTCATCGCCCGGGCATCGACACCCTTTCAACGCTCCGCCCCGATGGCCGACGCCCCCCGCGATCCCTTTGTCATCGTTCAACCGGGGAATTCTTTGTGGCGGCTGGCCCGGCGGTCTTATGGCAAAGGCGTGAGCTATACGACGATTTTCGAAGCCAACAAGGAACAAATCAAAGATCCCGATTTGATCTATCCGGGACAGGTTCTCGCCCTGCCGCAGACAAATTGATCCTGGCAAGCTCTTGGCATCATGGCGAGAAGAACTACAATGCCGTCGATTGAGATCTGAAAGGCCGGGACTGCATTGAAAACCTTGTTCATACCCATACACCGGGCCGGATGGCCGTTTATCGCCATTTTCGTCACCGTCACCGTAGGGTTGTCCTGGGTCTCGGAATCCTTCGGGTTTTTGGGCATCATCGCGACAACATGGTGCGTTTATTTTTTCCGCGACCCTGACCGGACAACGCCGGTGCGCGACGGGCTGGTGATCAGCCCGGCAGACGGTATCGTGCAGCTCATCGACACGGCCGCGCCGCCCGAAGAACTCGACATGGGACCCGACGCCCGGCCCCGCATCTGTATCTTCATGAATGTTTTTGATGTTCATGTGAACCGGGTTCCCATAGACGGCACCATATCCAAACTGAGCTACCGCCCCGGCAAGTTCCTCAATGCTTCCCTGGACAAAGCCAGCGAATTCAACGAGCGCCAAAGCCTGTGTCTGACCATGAAAGACGGTCGTGATATCGCCTTTGTTCAAATTGCCGGCCTCGTTGCGCGCAGAATTCTTTGTCACGCCACCGAAGGCCAGACTTTCAGGGCCGGCGAACGGTTCGGAATGATCCGTTTCGGAAGCCGCGTTGATGTATACTTGCCAGACGGTGTCGAGCCTTTGGTTGCGCTCGGCCAGCGCGCGATCGCCGGCGAGACCGTGATTGCCGATATCGAGGCCCGGGAATCGGGCCGCATCGGTGAAATCCGCACGTAACGCTTTGGAACCCTTGCCATGAACACCAACGCCAACAACAAACCACGGAAAAAACGCTTTCAGGATTTGTCCATCAACCGGATGATCCCGAATATCCTGACCTTGCTGGCGTTATCGGCCGGCCTGACGGCCATTCGTTTCGGACTCGACGGGCGCTGGACCCACGCGGTCATCGCCATTGTCGCGGCGGGAATCCTGGACGGGCTGGATGGCCGCATCGCCCGGTTGCTCAAGGGCGCCAGCAAATTTGGTGCGGAACTGGATTCGCTTTCTGATTTTGTCTGTTTCGGCGTTTCCCCGGCCCTGATTCTTTACCTGTGGACCATGAAAGGCGCCGGAAAGTTCGGCTGGGTTCTGGTGATGTTTTTTTCCATTTGCTGCGGCCTCAGGCTGGCCCGGTTCAACGTCATGCTGGAAGACGAGGACGCCCCGGCCTGGCAGTCACGGTTTTTCACCGGTGTCCCGGCGCCCGCCGCCGGCGGCTTGGTATTGTTGCCGATGGTTCTGTCTTTTCAATTAGGAGATTCTATTTTCCGGGAACCCTGGTTCACCGGGTTGTTTCTGTTTGTCATCGCCGGATTAATGGTCAGCTCCATTCCCACCTATTCCCTCAAGAAACTGAAAATCAGCCGTAAATGGATTCTTCCGACCATGCTGATAACGGCCATCCTGGCGGTTTTCCTGATTAACGCCCCCTGGCTGACGTTATCGGTGATCGGGGTCGTTTATTTATTGTCTATTCCGTTATCCATTCGCGCCCATCGCTCCCTGTCAAAGGGCGAGCCCGGAAACAACGCGTAGATTACTCGCGGCGGTCATCTTCATCCCGGCGCTCGGCATCGCGGCGGTCTTTGTCTTTTCGCAGGTCTTCTCCTTCAGGCGGGATATCCTTTTCCCGGCGTTCGCCACTTCTACGCTCTTTCGCCAACCGCCTTTCCTTGCGTCGGCGCTCGGCCTTTCGGCGGGCAAGGATATAGCCCAGCACGCCGCCCATAATCAGCAAGAATCCGGCGCCGATGGCGACAAGGAAAACAAGCCCCATGCCCTTGGTTAAATCCGGCTTCCCGTTCGATACTACAACCGGGACAGAGCCTTCTTTTTCTTTGGATTTCGCCACCATTTCCCCCGCCAGGTCGGGAGCTTTGAAGCCTGGTGGTGGCTTTATCGTTACTACTTTCGGCTTTTCATAGCTGACCTTGCCGAAACAGGTCTTGAGCACATCCCGGTCATCCTTGAGCTTGAGGGTCGGCACCGAAATCACAGACTGGCGACCGGGGCCCGGGAAATAATAGATAAACAGGTTCGGTCTGTCTTCGGACTTCAGGATAAACCCGACATTGTCGACGGCGCCGTCATGGTCTTCATCCAGGGAGAAGGCTCTATTCAACCAAAACAGCGCCCCTGAAGTTTTATGATAGCCCTCCGGCCAGACTTTTTTCAGGGGCCGGCAGTCTTTTGTTGAAAGGGGGGGGGGCAAGGGGCG
>LFEN01000032.1 GCA_001510075.1 Alphaproteobacteria bacterium casp-alpha2 | reverse complement strand
TTCAACCATGATTAATTCTCCCAAAATCTCCGGGAGAATATCAGTCGAAGGGCAATTTATGAAGCCTTTTTCAGTTCCAGATGACTAGCGCCCTTCGGCCCGCCAGTTTTCCACCCACAGCGCCGAGATATCCTGGTGGCCGGTGGGTTCCAAACCTTTAAGCCATTTCGGTAGGATATAGGGGTCGGCGCGGAAATAGAGCGGGATCACCGGCAACTCGGTGGCGTAGATTTCCTGCAAGCGCCGCCACCGTTTGGCGCGCATGGGCCGGTCCAGTTCGACTTCGATGGCTTCCAGCAGCTCATCCATTTCCTGGTTGCGAAAGCCGGTGTAATTTTGTCCGGCGTAATTGTTTTCCCGGCTTGGGATATGGGCGGAATGAAGCGTCGTACGCGGGACGCCCTCGGGCGATGAGTACCAGGCGAACATGGCCATGCCAGTGAATTTACGTTCCGTCACGGTTTGCCCGAAAAACACCCGGGCCGGTTCGTTCTTGATGCGAATATCGACACCGATGGTTTTCCACTGGCTTTGCAGGACTTGTTCGACCAGTTCCCGGGTGCGATTGCCGGCCGTGGTCATCAGCTCAAACGTCAGGCGCTGACCCTTTTTGTTGTGGCGGATGCCGCGTTTCATCACTGTCCATCCGGCCTCTGCCAGCAGGCGGGCGGCTTTCTTCGGATCATAGGCGTACTTGGGGATGTCGTCGGTGTAGATCCAGTCCAGGGGATTAACGCTGGAATGCGCCACCGGCTGTCTCCCGGCGAACAATTGCTTGCTGATAGCCTCTCGGTCGATGCCGTGAATGAGGGCGCGCCGCACGCGGATGTCTTTGAGGATCGGGTTATCCAGGTTGAGGTCCAGGTGTTCGTAAACAAGCCCGGATTTATAAACGACGTTGAATTTCTTACCGTGGCGTTTTTCAAAAGCCACCGCCTGATCGACGGTCAGGCCCAACTCGCCGGCAATCATGTCGATGTTTCCGGAAAGCAGGTTGGCTTCCAGCGCCGCCGTATTGGGAATGACGCGAATGATGATACGCTTGAAACCGGGTTTTTTGCCCCTCCATTTGGGGTTGAGTTCCAGCACCACGTGCGACCCGGTGACGACCTCGGCGATGACATAAGGGCCGTTGTAGAGGCCTTCATTGGTGGTGTCCGTATCAAAGGCCGTGCGGTTCTTGTAGGCCGCCGGGTCGGCAAAGTTGCGTTCATCCAGATGCGCCGGTATCAGGTCGAAGCCGTTGATGGCATTATAATCGTAAGCCAGCTTGTCGAAATGCATGGTGAAGGTTTTCGCGTCCTTGACGTCGATTTTGTAAAGGCTGCGATAGAGTTCGATGTTGCTGACGCCGGTTTTCTTGTCGCGCCCGACCTTCCAGGTAAAAACAACGTCGTCCGTCGTTACCGGCGTGCCGTCGCCCCAATCGGCGTCGGCGCGAATGGTATAGGTGACGGCGATGCCCTGCATACCCTTGGGCGTGCGCTCCCCCACGGCCAACCCGTTTTCGATGCTGGGCAGAGTGACGCACAACATGCAGACCAGCTTCCAGTCCTTGTCATAAACGGTGAAAGACCGCCGCGTCATGGCCAGGATATAGGTCTTGGCCAGCATGGAATCGATATTGGGATGGAAGGTCGATGGAAATTGGGTGATGCCGATCACCAGATCGTCTTTTTTTGGCTGTGCCGCCGCCGAACCAAGGCCCAGGGGAGGCCCGAGGGGAAGACCAAGGACAAGAGCCAGAACGGCGCCAACAAAAAGATTGAAAACAGCTTTTACCATGAGTCTGTCCTGTCTCCCCTTTACCGGCGCCCGTTGGCAAGTTTCAGCGCATCAGGATGGATGCGCAAGCGGGCCATGGCCCAGACTCCGAAAATAGGCCCCGGCACCAGTACCAAAAAAGCATAACGCCACCCCATTCCTTCCACGGCCAGCGGCATCAGATGAATGGTTAACAGGGTCAGAAGAAAGCCCAGAGCGGTCTGCATGGTCAGCATGGTGCCGATATGCTCGGGTGCGGATAATTCGGCGATGGAGGCGGAAAACTGCGCCGAATCGGCGACAATCGTCACTCCCCACACGAAGCACAGCGCAAAAAGCAGCACCGGGCTGCTGCCGAACAGGAAGCCGGCCAGTACGGCGCAGGAACCGCTTAACGTCATGGCGCCGATGGTGATGGTGGTACGCCCCAAGCGGTCGGCCAGGAAGCCGGCGCCGAGACAGCCGATACCGCCGCCGACACCGATCACAGCGAAAGTCGCCGAGCGCGCCCAGAACGTCGCGTCACCGTCCGACATGGAAAGTCGGAAGCTGACATCCAGAAACACCCCCAGCCAAGCCCACATGGCGTAAAGCTCCCACATGTGGCCCAGATAGCCGAAATTGGCCAACCGCATGGATGGAACCCGAAATCCGGAAAATGCCACCTTGGCGTCGAAGCGCGGCGACTTGGCGTGGTTGGGTCCGTTCCGGAACAAGTTGATCAGCAGCGCCGCCGCCAAGGAACTGGCCGAACCGGTGGCGACCGTAAACCGCCAATCAACGCCACCAAAGGCATTGAACAGGTGCGGCGCGGAAGAGCCCAGCGTCACCGCCCCGACCAGGATGCCGATCAACAGCCCCATGTCGCCCCTGCCACCATTCTTTCTCGCCCAGGTCGTCGCCATTTTCATGCCGAGCGGATAGACGCCAGCCATGCAGGCGCCGGTGAGAAAACGAAGAATGATAATGCCGTTTCCCGTCGGATCAACGCCTAGAATGGCGGCGTTGGCGGATGTCGCCACCAAAGCCGAAAGCATGAAAAACCGGCGTGGTTCGACTCTGTCGGCAAGTCCCAGAATGGCGCTGGTCAAAGTGCCGAAAACAAATCCAAAATTTACGGCGCTGGTCAGCAGAGAGGCCTGGGCCGGCCCGATGGAAAACTCGGCCTGCAACGACGGCACCACGGCGGTGGCGGAAAACCAGAGCGCCATGGTTGCCACCTGACAGACTGCCAGCAGCGCCAGCGAGGCGGTTTTTGTATTCATCGTCCCGCCCCCCCATTGCTCTTGTTGCCTAGACCGGAAAATCGAAGGTAGCACGGAGAAGGGTGGGGGGTAACGCGGGATTTAGCCGCCATAGTATCTGATCAGTTTCCGGGCCGCCGGGGATTCCCAGTCCGCAGCCCCCTTCATGTAGCCCATGACCCGGCCCTGGGGGTTGATGAGGAAGGTCCAGGGAAGTCCTTCCGCCACACCAAGGGCCGTTGCGGTTCGTCCCGCCGGGTCCAGATATTGCGGCAGATTTTTAATTTTTAACCGCTTGAGATACGGCAAAACCTTCTCCGCCCCCCCCTCATCGACGGAAAGCGAGACAACGGAAAAGCCATCTCCGCCCAATTTAGCCTGCAGCCGGTCCAAAGACGGCATTTCATGAAGACACGCCGCACACCAGGTGGCCCAGACATTCAGCAAAACCACTTTCCCCCGATAGCGCCTGAGGCTCGTGACGCCGCCCTTCAGGGTATAAAGCGGCGCGCCGGGCGCGGCTTGCGGCGGTTTTAAAATGGTGAAGGGGAACTGACGGCCCTGAAAACCTGGGGGATTGTTTTCCGCCGCCATTCCTGTCGTTGCCGACGTTACCGGCAGAAGCAGAAAAAAGGCTGCAACGATCATCAGGAGAGGTTTTCTGTATGCCCGCATAAGGGGGCAAGTATCCCAAAGCACGGAGGCAGGCGCAACAAACCCGCCCCCGTCTTCACAGAGATGTGTTAACCGTTCTTGACCGGCGTTAATCCAGATCAGTCTTTGTGGGGCTTGGCGCCGGGGGCGTGGCCGTGGCTCTTGGCGGAGGACTTCTTTTTATGGCCGATTTCAGGCGCATGCTTTTCCACTGCCGCCGCACCGCCGTGCTCGTGATGCATCATTTTCCGGGCTTCAGGCGTCATATCGCTTTCGGTAAAAGCATGTTGGGTTTCATCGTCATGGATAAAAGCGATCATGTCGGCCAGTTCCTTGCCGGTGAAAAAAACCTGTTCGCCGAAAGCCCCTTCCTGGGCGGCGATCATCGCCGGTGCGTGGTTCCACATTTTGGCGGCAAAATCGAAGGGGTTCATCAAGCCCCTCAATTTATGGGCGTCCATGGCCGGCGCATCGTGGCCGCCGACGCCGTTAATGGCATGACACGCTACACAGCCCTTTGAAACAAAAAGCGATTTGCCGCGACCGGGGTTCATTATCGGCATCACCAACCGCGTGCCGTGGGTAGACGAAGAAGTCGAACTGCTTTTTACGTGTTCCGCTGTTGCTGCGCCCGGCCCAACAAAGAGGGCCGCAGCAAAAACGACCGCAACAAACGGCTTAGGGAAAAACTTTCGGAGCATTACCATTCAGCAACCCTAAACTAACAGTAGGGGCAGGGCTTTGATCTCAATCAAGCGGCCCCTCGGCCCCCGTGGGCAGCGGACCAGCCGACAGGATCATCGAGAAAGGCGCGAACGCCGTCGATGGTGTCTTGGTCGAAATCCTGCCCTTTTTCGGCGGCCTCAAGCACATCGCGCCAGGTCGCCAGATAGTGAAGGTTGACGCCCATCTCGGCCATGGTTTCATCGGCGCCGGGAAAGGCGCCATAAAAGAAGACGACAAAAATGTCCGTGACCGTTGCCTCGGCGTTGCGCAAGGCTTCGACAAAGGTAACTTTGGAACCACCGTCCGTCGCCAGATCCTCGACCAGCAGCACCCGGCTTTCAGGCTCAAGGCTTCCTTCGATTTGGGCGTTGCGGCCGAAGCCTTTGGGTTTCTTGCGGACGTAGAGCATCGGCTTGCCCTTGGCGGCGGCAATCCAGGCAGCGTAGGGGATGCCCGCCGTTTCACCGCCGGCAACGGAATCGATGGCCGAAAAGCCGATTTCCCGTTCCAGCTTCTCCACCGCCAACTGGATAATGCGCGCCCTGGCTTCGGGAAAGGAAATCACCCACCGGCAATCGATATAGACGGGGCTCGCCCACCCTGCGGTCAGGGTATAGGGCTGTTCAGGGCGGAAATTAACCGCCTTGATATCCAAAAGCAGCCTTGCTGTTTCAAGCCCGGCGTCGGTTGAAGAGGTATCTGTCATCAGGAATTCCGCGTCTAGAATTATCTCTGTTTAAAGGCTTATTTCTTTATTGCCAACCTACAACTTTATTTGTAGGTTATTGTATGAGCGAAGATTTGGAAGAAACGCCGCTGGAGTGTCTGCAACGCGCCATTGCAATCGTCGGCGGGCAATCCGCCATGGCGCGGGCCTGCGGCCTTAAACAAGGCCATATCTGGGCCTGGCTGAACAAGGCATCCCGGTGCCCGGCAGAACATGTGTTGGGGGTCGAAGAAGCCACAGGCTTCGAGATTTCCCGACACCAGCTTCGCCCCGATCTTTATCCCCACCCTCCCGCAGTGACTGACGCAGAGAAAGAGGCCCAAAAAATGTCCAAATCCAGCGACAAAAAGCCCGCCCCCCAAAGCACCAAAAAATCCGGCGGCAAAAAGGATCGCATCAAAATAGCCATTTACGGCGCCGGCGCTATCGGCGGCTTTCTGGGCGTTCAATTATCGCTCGCCGGTCATGATGTTTCCCTGATCGCACGCGGCGCGCATCTGAAGGCGATGAAGAAAAACGGTCTCAAGTTGTTGATTGATGGCGAGGAACGTATCGCCAAGGACTGTTTTTGCACCGATGACCCGGCCGAAGCCGGGGTGCAGGATTACGTTATTGTCGCCCTCAAATCCCATCAGGCCTATGACGCCGCCGGACGGTTCAAACCCATGTTGGGGCCGGACACCGCCGTTGTCACGGCGATGAATGGCGTTCCCTGGTGGTATTTCCACAAACTCGATGGTCCCTATAAAAACCATCGGATGGAAAGCGTCGACCCCGGCAGTTGGCAGTGGACGACGCTGGGCCCTGAACGGGCCATTGGCTGCGTCGTTTATCCGGCGACTGAAATAATCGAACCCGGTGTCATCAAACACGTTTACGGCAACAAGTTCACGCTGGGTGAGCCCGACGGCACAACCACGGAGCGCATCCAGATTTTAAGCGACGCCATGAACGACGCCGGTCTTAAAGCGCCGGTTCGCGACAATATCCGCGACGATATCTGGATCAAGCTGTGGGGCAACCTGTGCTTCAACCCCATCACCGCTTTGACCGGGGCGACACTGGACATCGTCGCCACCGACCCGCCGACCCGCATTCTGTCGCGCTCGATGATGATGGAGGCCCAGGCCGTCGGCGAAGCCTTGGGCGTACATTTCCGGGTCGACGTACACCGGCGCATCAACGGCGCCGCCGATGTCGGGCCGCATAAAACGTCGATGTTACAGGATCTGGAAAACGGCAAACCGATGGAGATTGACGCGCTTGTCACCGCGGTCCAGGAAATGGGCCGCCTGGTGGGCATCGAAACACCTTATATCGACGCCGTCCTCGGCCTGATTCAACAACGCGGCAAGGTCCTGGGGTTATACCCGACCTTTACCGGCATGGACCTGGCTTCCGACAAGGGTATGGAAGAAGAACCTGTACTGGTGGATTAGTTTGGCCCTTGGCCTATTTTCCGGTATTAACCGGGGATAGGGAGGCCTGCCACCATGAACCGAAAAGAACGCCGCCAGCAGCGGAGAGAGCAAAAACGTGCCGGCAGGGCAGATGATGTTTTATCAGAAGCTCCCTCGCCTGAGTTGAGCCAACTTCATGCGCAAGCCAAGGCCAGTCTCGATGCCGGTGATATGGTCAAGGCCGAAGAGTATTTCCGCGCCATCACCCAGGTGGCTCCCCTTGAGGCACATGCCTTCCATATGCTGGCGCTCATCGCCTATCAGGCCGGTCGATTGGAAGAAGCCGGCGAAATGATCCTTGAGGCCATAACCCGAAACGAAGACGACCCGTCCATTCATGCCAATTGCGGAGCTATCATGAACTTATTGGGCCGGCCCCTGGAAGCCGAGGCCGCCAGCCGTCATGCCATTGACCTGAAAGCCGATTACACCGAAGCCCACAACAATCTCGCCGTCTCGCTGGAAGTCCAGGGACGGCTCGATGAAGCGTTTGAAGCAAACGCCCGCGCTATTGAACTCAACCCTGAATACACCGAAGCCCACATCAACATGGGCAACCTGAGGCTTCGCCGGGGCGACACCCAGATCGCCATCGATGCCTATAAGGAAGCCATCCGCATTGATCCGAACAACGCCATGGCGCACGCCAATCTGGGCGCGGCGTACCGGGATGCCGATGATCTGGAGGCCGCCGAAGAAGAATGTCTGAAAGCCATTACCCTCAACCCCGATTATGCCGAGGGCCATAACAGCCTTGGTAATTTATATAAAGTCCGGGAAAACTGGGCCGCCGCCGAAGACGCCTTTCGGGACGCCATTAAGTGTCGCGAAGGATATCTGGAAGCGCATTTGAATCTCGCCGGTATCCTGTACAAGGCCGGCGACATTGAGGGCGCCATCGCTAAATACCAGGAACTGATCGACGGGCACGAAGATTTGGCCGAAGCCCATGGCGGCATGGGGGTTGTGCTTCTGGGGGCGGGACGGACGAAAGACGCCACCAAAAGCTTCCAGGCCGCCGTCGATATCAAGCCGACCCTTGGCTATGCGCAAAATTGCCTGGCCGAGGCAAAAGGCACGGATTACGAAGAAAAAGATATCGCCAAGCTTCGCGAATTGCTGACGAGCAAGACGCTTTCGGATCCTGACCGGCTGCAAATTCATTTCGCTTTGGGCCAAATCGCCGATCAGCAAAAACATTACGATACCGCCTTTGCCGATTTTGATGCCGGCAACCAGTTGCGAAAAGATACGCTGGGCCGCCGGGGAAAGGTTTTTGACGCCGATGAATTCGACAAGCGTGTCGACGCCATCATCGCCACCTACACGCCTGCGCTTTTGGAAAAACGCAAAGTCGTAGGCGACCCGACGCAACAGCCGGTGTTCATCGTCGGTGTGCCAAGAACAGGGACAACGCTGGTCGAACAGATTTTATCCTGCCACCCGGAGGTCTCCGGGAAAGGGGAGATGGACCTGATCAAGCAACTGTGCGCCGAGGATGAAGATATCGCCGTCTGCGAAGACGAGCTTGTCGGCGAAATTGCCGCCGCTTATTTGTCCAGGCTCAGAGAGGGGGCAGGGGATGCGCCCCGGATCATCGACAAAATGCCCCTCAACTTCCTGTATCTTGGGCAAATCCAGATCATGTTCCCCGGCGCGCGCATCATTCACTGCAAGCGCGACCCCCTGGATACGGGGCTGTCGTGTTACCAGCAAATTTTTTCCGGGCCTTATGCCTGGGCTTGCGACCTCGGTGATATCGGGCGCTTTCAAAAAGCCGAGGCGCGGCTGATGGCGTATTGGAAAGACACGCTTTCGTTGCCCATACTGGAAATTCAATACGAAGACATCATCGCCGAGCAGGAGCCCAGCAGCCGCAAGGCCGTTGAATTCTTAGGCCTGAAATGGGACCCGGCGTGCCTGGACTTCCATAAATTCGAACGCATGGTAACGACGGCGTCGAACTGGCAGGTCAGAAAGCCGATTTACAAATCTTCCATCGGCCG
The DNA here is from genome assembly GCA_001510075.1 of Alphaproteobacteria bacterium casp-alpha2. Taxonomy (GTDB): domain Bacteria; phylum Pseudomonadota; class Alphaproteobacteria; order Rhodospirillales; family Casp-alpha2; genus Casp-alpha2. The sequence continues at coordinate 8,996 of LFEN01000032.1, read as the reverse complement.
GGCCGGGGTTTACGATAAATTCCTGGGCCCGCTCAAGGCTGGTCTCGGTCTATAATCCAAACCCATGACCGACACGCCATCCAGCAATCCACCCTCCGTCTGGGTTTTGGCCGACGACCGCGCCGGTAATCGCAGCCAGTGTTTTGGCGTTGCTGACGCCCTGAGGGATGCCACGGGCTTCGACTATCAGGTCAAAAACCCCACCTACGGGGCGTTGGCGTCACTTCCCAATTTTTTGCTGGGCGCGTCCTTTGCCGGGGTCAATGCAGACAGCCGCAGCCAACTGAGCCCGCCATGGCCCGATCTGGTCATTGCCGCCGGGCGGCGCACCGCCCCTGTGGCGCGAAAAATCAAACGCCTGGCGGGACAAAAATGTTTTCTCGCCCAGATCATGCACCCCGGTGGCGGCATGGGCGACTTCGGCCTGATCGCGAGCCCCAACCACGACGGGTCATTTAATTTTCCCAATATTATTTCCTATACCGGCGCACCGCACGGATTGACCGCCGAGCGTCTGGCCGACGAAGCCAAGCGTTGGCAGGGGCGGTTCGATGATTTGGCCGGTCCACGGATTGCACTGATTGTCGGCGGCACCACGCGACGGCGCACTTTCACCGACGCCATGGCCGTGGAACTGGGACAGCAGGCATCGACAATGGCGACGGCAGCAGGGGGGTCGTTGCTGGTGGCGACGAGCCGCCGCACCGGCGAAGCCGAAGCTGCGCTATTGAACGCGATTAGCGCGCCCAAGCGTGTTTACCGATGGGGCGAGGAGGGGCAAGAAAACCCTTATCTGGGATACCTGGCTTGTGCCGACGCCATTATCGTCACCGGTGATTCCGTTTCCATGTGTTCGGAAGCCTGCGCCGGAACCGGGCCGGTTTATATCTATGCGCCGCGGGCGCTGATTACGCCCAAGCACGCCAGACTGCACGGCGAGCTTTATGAAAAAGGCTATGCGCGACCGCTGAATAGCACATTGGAAACCTGGAACCATGCGCCGCTCAACCCCGCTGGCGATATTGCCACCGCCATCCGGGAACGGTTGGGGCGATAACGCCATGCCTAAATTTTCCGGCAATCTTTGGTATCTGTTCCCGGAACTGGACCTGATGGACCGTTTTGAAGCCGCCGCCGGGGCCGGCTTCAAAGGCGTCGAGTTTCATTTCCCCTATCAGTGGCCGGCGGCGGAGCTGGCGCAAAAGCTATCCCAACATGAATTAGTGCAGGTCCAGATCAACGCCCCCCCCGGGGACTGGGATGCGGGCGAGCGTGGGCTGGCGGCGTTGCCCGGACGGGAAGGGGAGTTCAGAAAATCCGTTGCAACGGCGATTGCCTACGCCAAAGCCTTAAACTGCAACCGGGTGCATTTCATGGCTGGTGTGTTTTCTGACGAGGTTGGCCGAGAGCAGGCGAAAGGCACTTTTCTGGAGAACCTTAATTTCGCCGCAACCGCCTGCGCCGAAGAAGGCATTTGTGCATTGATCGAGCCGCTGAACCCGATCGACGTGCCGGGGTACATGATCGGCGACACGCTTGCGGCGCGCGCCGTTATCGATAGCGTCGGCCACGCTAACCTGTTTTTGCAATATGACCTGTATCACGCGGTCATGAACGGCGAGGACATTCAGGCCGCCATTCAGGGCAACCTTGACGTCATCGGCCACATGCAGGTGGCGGGGGTCCCCGGCCGCAACGAACCTGATGGCGGTGATCTGGATTATCCGGCCCTGTTCATGGCCATCGACGACAGCGGCTATGACGGCTGGGTCGGGTGCGAATACACCCCCAGGGGCGGGACGCTGGAAGGGCTCGGCTGGGCATCACCCTGGGGGATCGGGTAAAACCGGTTGATTAATCTTCCCAGGCCTTGACGTCCTGGCGCTGCTCGCCAAGACCCTCGATGCCTAGCCGCATGACGTCGCCGGGTTTGAGGAAGATCGGCGGTTCCTGGCCGAGGCCGACACCCGACGGTGTGCCGGTGGCGATGACGTCCCCCGGCATCAGGGTCATATAGCTTGAAATGCTGCTGACAAGCTGTGTGATACCGAAAATCATCGTCGATGTGTTGCCGTCCTGCATGCGTGTCTCGTTGACGTCGAGCCACAGATTCAGGTTGTGCGGGTCAGGAACTTCATCGGGCGTCACCAGCCACGGCCCCAGGGGGGCAAAAGAATCGAAGCTTTTGCCCTTTGTCCATTGGCCGTCCCGTTCAAGCTGGAATTCGCGTTCAGAGACATCGTTCATGATCGAATAACCGGCGATGACGCTCATGGCGTCGGCTTGAGAAACATATTGCGCGCGTTTACCGATAATCACCGCCAGTTCCACTTCCCAGTCGCCTTTCTTCGACCCCTTGGGCAGGACTACGGGATCATAGGGGCCACTCAAAGACGTGATCGCTTTGGAAAACAGGATTGGATCGGATGGAATATCGAATTTTGTTTCTGCGCCATGCGCGGAATAGTTGATGCCGACGGCGATAATCTTGCCGACGCCGGCCACGGGTGGGCCGAGGCGCACCGTTCCCTCAACGACGGGGAGCGAGGCAGTGTCGACTTTCGCCAACGCTGCCAGACGTTCCGGGGCCAGAACCTCGCTGTCAATATCGTTAATTTTGTCGGAAAGATCCCTGTAGCGCCCCTCTTCATCGAGAAGGGCAGGCTTTTCTTTTCCCGGCGGGCCGTAACGCAAAAGTTTCATTAATTTTGTCCTTTTTTTATCTTTTCAAAGACTACCCGCAACCACCGAAAGGTCAATGTTTCCACGACTTAAGGGCCGAAACGGGAGCAATAAGTATTTTCCGGGGTGTGATGGCCATCAATGACCGAAACCAGATCAAGGGGCTATATCTGGGGCAACAGACAGAAGGAAACAGCGCCATGAACAAAGAATATCAAGAATACCTGGAACTGACCCGCCTGATTGAGCGCCTTCACCGGCGTTTCATCGACGTCCTGAAAACCGAACTAACCCGGGCCGGGGTCAGGGACATTAACGGGGTACAGGCACTTCTTCTGACTAATATCGGCGAAGAGGAAATTATCATTCGCGACCTGGTGGAACGGGGGTATTACCTTGGCTCCAACGTGTCGTACAACATCAAGAAACTGACCGATCTCGGTTATCTCAATCAGGAACGCTCCACCCACGACCGGCGCTCGGTAACCATCAGCCTGACGGAAAAGGCCTTGGAAGTAGTGGTGAGGTTGCGAAATCTGCTGAACGGCAACGCCGAAACTTTCAGCCAAAGCGGCGCCGGGCCCAAAGATATGGAAGCCATCTGCGGACAGTTACGCTCGTTGGAGCGGACATGGGCTGACTATATCAACTACGGCAACGAAAAAGTTGCTTAGGCCCAACCTTCTTTACTTAAATAAAGGCAACAACCCCATCGCGTCGGCGATGGTAGCGGCCGCCTCGACGCGAAACCCTTGTTGCGCCAAGGCGAGGCTCTTGTCCCGTTCGCCTTCGTCCTTGCCGTGTCCCGTTAGAACGTGAACCGCCCCTTCAAGGCCGGCGTTTTTGGCGGCGCCGATATCGCTCGCCTTGTCGCCGATCATCCAGGATTTAGCCAGATCCATCGGTAGACGTTCCGCTGCTGCCGTCAACATTCCCGGATTGGGTTTGCGCCAGGGATGCTCGGCAACATCGTAGGGCGGCTTGCCGTCGCCGTGATGCGGGCAGGCGAAGACAGCGTTGAGGAAAACGCCCGCTTCGGCCAGCTCATCATGTATTTTTTCCTGAACGGCGATGAATTGCGGCCATTTGAAACGCCCGCGGGCGATCCCGGCCTGATTGGTGACGAGGATAACCGGAATGCCTCGAATATTGGCTTCACCAATGAGGGCCTGGGCGCCTTCCAGGAAACGCACGTCGTCGGGTTGATGCAGGTAGTGAACTTCTTCGACGACGACCCCGTCGCGGTCAAGAAACAACGCCCCCGGACGGCCTTCGCCCTGAACCCGGTTCAGCACCTGGCTCCAACGGCCGTCGGAATCCAGGTCGGCGCCGAACGGCAGGTCTTCGGGGTTGGGTGCCTCATTCGGCATCGATTCTAGCCTCCAATTGATCCAGGCTCCTAAGTTATGCTAAAAAACCTCTGGGGGGAAAGACACCGGCAAAGATGCCGGACTGGGATAATGCTCATGGACCCCGATAAATCCACCGAAATCAAAGCAGACAGCCTGGCCCATTGCACGGCCCGCTGGGGGCTGATGGCGTTCGGCTGGCTGAACGTCGGGCTTGGCCTGATCGGCATCGTCGTTCCCGGCATGCCGACGACGGTATTTTTGTTGATCGCCGTCTGGGCGTTCTCAAAATGCTCGGTCAAATTCCAGCGCTGGCTTTGGGAGCATCCCCGTTTAGGCCCTTCGATCCGCGCCTGGCACTTGCACCGGGTCATCCCTATCCGCGCCAAGATCATGGCCGCCGGCATGATGACGCTGAGCGTCGTCATCGTCGCCGTGTTCGTCGCCAAAACCTGGGTCATGCCGGTTGTGCTGGCGGCGATCATGCTGCCGATTTGCCTCTACATCGTCACCCGCGCCAGCGAAGCGCCGGCAGTCAAAGAAGCGTTCGACGCGCTTAGCGACCCGTCGTGAACCTAAAATTCAGCCCGTAAACGCCTGCAGGCCGGTTTGCGCCCGGCCCATGATTAGGGCGTGGATGTCGCTGGTGCCTTCGTAGGTGTTGACCGTTTCCAGGTTCATCATATGGCGGATAACGTGGAATTCATCGACGATGCCGTTGCCGCCGTGCATATCCCTGGCCATGCGCGCGATATCGAGCGCCTTGCCGGTGGAATTGCGTTTGATCAGAGAAATGTTCTCGGGCGGGCAGTCACCGTCGTCGAGCATTTGCGACACCCGCAGGCACGCCTGCAGGCCGATGGTGATTTCCGTTTGCATGTCGGCGAGCTTTTTCTGAATCAATTGGTTGGCGGCCAGGGGTCGTCCGAACTGCTTGCGGTCCAGCGTATATTGCCGGGCCGCATGCCAGCAGAATTCCGCCGCCCCCAATGCCCCCCAGGCGATGCCGAAGCGCGCCTTGTTGAGACACCCGAAGGGGCCTTTCAGGCCTTCGGCGCCGGGCAGCAGGTTTTCTTCGGGCACAAAAACGTTGTCCATGACGACTTCACCCGTGATCGAAGCGCGCAACGAGAATTTCCCCTCGATCTTGGGCGCCGACAATCCCTTCATGCCTTTTTCCAGTATGAAGCCACGAATAACGCCGTCCAGCTTACCCCAAATGATGAAGACATCGGCGATGGGGGAATTGGAAATCCACATCTTGTTGCCATTTAAGACATAGCCGCCATCAACCTTTTCAGCCCGCGTAATCATCGACCCAGGATCGGACCCGGAATCGGGTTCGGTCAGGCCGAAGCAGCCGATCAATTCGCCCTTGGCCAGCTTGGGTAGATATTTTTGCCGTTGCTCCTCGGTGCCGTAAACGTGGATCGGGTGCATGGTTAAAGACGATTGCACGCTCATAACGGAACGATAGGATGAATCGACGCGTTCGATTTCGCGGGCCGCCAGGCCGTAACAAACATGATTGACCCCGGCGGCGCCGTATTCTTCCGGCAACGTCGATCCCAACAGACCCAAGGCGCCCATTTCCGGAATGATCTCGGGGTCGAAATATTCGTTGCGATTGGCTAACAGGATGCGCGGCATCAGCTTGTCTTGGGCATAATCGCGCGCCGTGCCCTGGACCATGCGTTCTTCTTCGGAAAGCTGGCCGTCAAGCCAAAGCGGATCGTCCCAGCGATAGGTGTTGTTGGAAACCATGACAGTCCTTTCCTAGAGGTCTTTGATAACACTAACGCCGATCATGCTGTCGCGGGTGACAAGGCCAGCCAAGGCGTCTTCATTCATGCCTTCGCTGCCTTTGGGGCGCATGGGTAAAACCATATAGCGCAGATCGGCGGTGGAATCATGCACCCGGGTTTCCACGGCATCGGAAATATCTGTGCCGAATTCGGCCAGCACTTTGCGCGGTTCGCGGATCACGCGCGAGCGGTAGGCGCGGGATTTATACCAGTCGGGAGGCAGGCCCAGCAACATCCGCGGATAACAAGAACACAACGTACAGACGATTACGTTGTGCGCCTCGGGCGTATTTTCGACGCAGCGGATGGGAATGGTGCCGGCGTCGATATCCAATTCTTTCGCCGCAGCGTTTACATCTTTCAACATCCGCCCCTTGAAATCCGGGTCCGTCCAGGCGCGGGCGACCATGCGCGCACCTTCCGCCGGGCTTTTGGAATCGATGTACTCGACCATCTTGCGCATGTCGTCGGCGGTGAAAATATTTTTGTCGATCAGCAGTTCGGTGACGGCCTCGGCCATTGCCATATGATCGGTGAAAGGAGCATCTTCCGTATCCGGTTGCTTCGGATGAGGGTAGGGCCAATCGTCATCATGGTGATGGTGGTCGCTCATTGTTGTTCACCTACCAGCCAGTGCTCGAAAACATCGACGACCGCCGTGTCGTGTTCGGGGCCGGCATAATCCGGCCACAGCCCGGTTTGCGGAAATGTTACCCAGTAAAGAGTTTGTTTCGGTGTTCCGGGCCGTCCGTAGGCCAGTTCTTCGGGATTGGCGAAAGTGCCGATAACCGCCGACACCACACCCGCCTTGCCACGAATAAAATGCGGGGTGCGAATATGGCCGGGCGGATAGGCTTCACGCACCCGGACGTTGTCGCCAACGGCAAAGCGCGCGCTCATGCCTGGGTCTCCTGCCAGCGGGCCTTGGCTTCTTCCATCTTCGTGCCCAGTTCATCGACGGTGATGACGCCTTTTTCAATCAGGTTATTGGTGATCGAGGAAATCCAGCGTTCATAGTAATTGTATTCGTCATAAGCGCCGGGGCCGAGGTTCTCGATGCCGCGTCTCAGTTCATCAACGCTCATTAGCTGGCATTTTTCATCAGACAAAAGGCGCATGATGGCATCGACCCTTTTTTCCCAAGGGCTATAATCGTGCTCGGTTTGCTCGACCGGGCCGGCGTCGAGCCCGCCCATATCATGATGGCGCCGCATGCAATGATCCTCTCGATAAAAAGCTAAAAAAAAGCATACATGGATTGCCCCGACGGGCAAGGGTGGAACCTTATTTCCCGGTCTTCACATCCTTAAAGTCTCTCTTTTTCTTGGCCTCTTCTTCCCTGTCCTCCAGCTGAATCTTGAGGCGGGAAAAATAGATATTTGTACGAATATCCGTGGCCTGCATAAAAAGTTCCGTGACCGACGGGCCGCCGCCCTTGGGCGCCGTAGTCAAAATTTTGGCACTGACCAGGGTTTCGCTCATCCGCCAATAAAGCTCGCAGCTGATTCCGATTTGCTTTTCCTGCGCCCCGCAGTCCGATTTTTGCGGCTTGCCGTAACGCCCGCTGAGCTCGGTCAATAATTCGAGGTAGGAAATTTTCGAATATGTGTGCCGGGATTCGACCTTGAACAGGCGGTTGCCTTGCTTCGGGCCACGGAAGAAAACCTTATACTCCCCATCATGGTGGCGATAGTGGCCGAATTGGGCGACTTGGTCGCTAGGACCGAAATTCGGGTTGGCGGTCAGGGATAAGGAAGGGAAGGTGCGCCGCGCCTCTTCAGGGGTAAAGCTCATACTCAATCCGCCGATTTTGAAGCTTTTCAATAGAGTCAAATCGACAGCGATCGAGGTTCCGGTTTTTGTCTTTTGTGACTTTTCACCGATCCAGTCCTGGGAGGCGAATTTTTCCGGGAAGACAACCAGCAAAACCAAATACCCGACCATGGCGGCGATGCCCGCCAGCAGAAGGAAGTACCCCAGCCTCATCCAGATGCTTATCTTGCCGTAAGTGGACTCGAGCAAGAAATCGTCCAGATCGTCGTCATCGCCTGTTGGGTCGGGGGTTTTATCTGGATTTTTGGCGGGTTGTCGCCCTCCGGTCGGTTCCGGAATTTTTCCACCGCCTGCCGGTCCATCAGCCATCAGGCTATTCCTGCATAAAAATATCCGTGGGCAAAGGAGGCCATGGGCCCCTTCTAACGCGTTTTAAGGGCCGATGACCATATATATTCCTGCTGGGAGGAGGCGACTAATGATCCCTGGCGCCTTGAGAAATGGCCTGCATCCGTTTCATGAAAGCCAGATTCTTGCGCTTCTTAGCGCGTGGTTTAGCCGGCTCAGTTGGCGTCGCCTCTAATTTTCGGTTTTCCAGGCGTTTATCGACGGCGACGAAGTTAAGGTGGGCCGTGCGGTCCCCGTTTGGCATGATTACAGTTTTCGTCGTCGCATCCAAATGAACGCCATCGGTTCGCCACCACTGAAGTCGGCATCCCAGGCTCCCGACGTTACTTGCCGATTTTTCCAAGGGGCAAGAATTAGCGTCCGGCTTGCCAAATTTTATTATTAGGCGGTTGCGCAACTGGGTGCCTGAAAAATCCCAGAACGATTCGGAATACCTTATCCGAAAAGCCTTTCGGGCACTTTCAGGCCCTAAAAAAGTGACTCTGTAGGAGGCGTTTCCAATCTGGGTTCTGCCCAATTGCTTGCCGTTCGGGTTGCCGCTAAAGGCCATCCCCGGATATACGGAAGCTACTTCAGCAGGGGTCATCCCCATTTGCAGCTTCGACAGCCGGAACGGCGGATAGTTGGTTTCTTCGCTCGGGGCGGGCAAGGCCCATCCCAATTTGCCCCCGGAAAGGGAAGGCAGGGAGGAAGAGGCGAAAATGCCCATGGACAAAATCGCGCAAACGGCAAAGACAATGAGGGGGGAAATTTCCTCCATGGATTGGACCCCCATCATCATGGCGAGGGATTTCGTTTCGTGCCCTTGTCTTTCATATCGTTTCAGCATTTTCCTGTTCCTTTTGGCTGGAGTGCCGGTGCAACAAAATAATCCCCCATCTATGCTTTAGTTCGTGCCTATCCGCTTAACGCCCATACCCACAACATGTAGGATGCTTCCAGTCTCCGGAATATAACCCCGCTCTGGTCGGCGCAGTCG
>LFEN01000031.1 GCA_001510075.1 Alphaproteobacteria bacterium casp-alpha2 | reverse complement strand
GCCACCGAACATGTTGGTGACTTAGTGAACCGGCGGGTTTGATCCCGGCACCCGCAATATCTCGACCGGCGCTTCACCGGCCTTGCCGGGCTTTTTCGAAACCCGGATTCGCTTCAGTTCCTTGCCGGTGCTGGCCTGAACGATGATTATTTCATCACGCGCATCCTTGAGGTCGCCGCTGACCGTATTGGAGACGAGGATGCGGTCGAGGTCGGTGGCGACGGCCAGGCCATGCGGATAGGAGTCCGGCAGCTTGACGACACGCTTGACCTTGTCCGTGGCGACGTCTCCTTCGATATAGCGGGCCGACATCATACAGGTCACGTACCAGGTTTTGTTATCCTCGGAAAAGATCACGTCTTCGCCCAGTTTGCAGTCGGGCAGGTCAATACGCTTCAGCTTATAAGGAAACTGTTGCATGTCGAAAATGTGCAAAACGGACTTGCCGAGCGCCGTGACATAGGCTTTTTGCTGTTCCCGGTCATAAAAAATGTGGTGCGCCACCAAGTCCGGCGCCAACGGCACATCCATCAGGATTTTTCCGAAATTCAAAGAATTGGGATCGACATCAATGATGGCGATGCCTTCTTTTCGCGGGCTGTTAGGGGGCAGTTTAACCGCCTTCAGCGCACCCGGCGTCTTGGTTTCGTAATTCATCATCGCCAGGATTTCCGCCTTCGACGATTTTCCAAACGAAACAGAGACAACAGCGGCAAGGACCGCCAAAATAACCAGCTTCTTCATTAATTCCTCCCTGTGCTCGGCCCGCGTTATCGTTTAAGCGGGTGCTCGCATCATATAACGCCCCCGGTCAATTGTACCGGTAAATCTCACCGTCGGATTCCCCGGAATCCCCTTGGCCCTTGTCATTGACAACCACCTGATGTGAGACTATGTTCTTCTTTAGTTCCGATGCCTGTCGATAGGCCTGAAAGCCAGAGTTTCCTTGAGTTTGCCTGGGGAATCCCGTAAACGACGGGCAACACGATTCTTTGCCGGAGGGTGCCCGTTTGGCTCGAAAAGACGTTAATTACGCCTGCCAGAAATGCGGCGCCGCCACGTCGAAATGGGCAGGTCGATGCGAAGGCTGCGGCGAGTGGAACACCCTGGTCGAGGAAGCCGTTCCGGAATCCGCGCCTAAGGGTCTGGGCCGCAAAAAAGGCCGCAGGATCGAGTTTGAAGGCCTCAAGGGCACGAGCGCGCACCCGCCCCGGCAAGTCACCGGCATCAATGAATTCGACCGCGTCACCGGCGGCGGCATGGTGCAGGGTTCGGCCTTGCTGGTCGGCGGCGATCCCGGTATCGGAAAATCGACGTTGCTGATGCAGGTTACGGCTGCTCTCTCGGGCACCACCCAGCCGATTTATATTTCCGGCGAGGAAGCCATTGACCAGTTGCGTCTTCGCGCCGACCGGCTGGGCGTCGCCGACGCCCCGGTGGCGCTGGCGGCAGCGACCTCGGTCAGGGATATCGTGGCGTCGCTCGATGGCGTCACCAGTGGCCTCGTTGTTATTGATTCGATTCAAACCATGTTCGTCGACAGCCTCGAATCGGCGCCGGGAACGGTATCCCAGGTCAGGACCTCGGCACAGGAACTGATCCGCCTCGCCAAACGCCAGGGGTTTGCGTTGATTTTGGTCGGTCACGTTACCAAGGACGGGCAGATCGCCGGCCCCCGGGTGCTCGAACACATGGTCGATACGGTGCTGTATTTCGAAGGCGACGGTTCGCACCAGTTCCGCATTTTGCGAGCCGTCAAAAACCGCTTCGGGGCGACCGATGAAATCGGCGTTTTCGAGATGACCGGCAAGGGTCTGGCCGAAGTCGCCAACCCGTCGGCGATGTTTTTGGCCGACCGTGATGACGACGTTTCCGGCGCCAGCGTCTTCGCCGGCATGGAAGGCAGCCGCCCGGTGCTGGTGGAAATCCAGTCGCTGACGGCGTCCAGCGCCTTGGGCACGCCCCGGCGCGCCGTCGTTGGTTGGGATTCCGGGCGATTGTCGATGATTTTGGCGGTCCTGGAATCGCGCGCCGGGCTGACGCTGGGAAACATGGACGTCTATCTCAACGTCGTCGGCGGCCTTAAAATCAGCGAACCGGCGGCCGATTTGGCGGTGGCGGTGGCGTTGGTATCGTCCGTCAGCGGCGTGCCGGTGCCCCGCGAAACCGTGGTCTTCGGCGAGATCGGGCTGTCCGGCGAAGTTCGCGCCGTGCCCCAGATCGATGCCAGGCTCAAGGAAGCCGCCAAGCTCGGTTTCACCCGCGCCATTATTCCGGCCCGGCGCCGGAGCAAGGGGGATAGCAAGGAGAACGACCGGGGGAAAAACATGAAAGTGATGGAAATTTCCCGCCTCGAAGAACTGATGACCTTGCTGTCGCCGCCGGAAGGCCAACGCCGTCATGGATAACCCCATCGATTTCGCCTCCCTGGGCGGCCTCGATATCGGCGTCGCGGTGATATTGCTGATCTCCGCCGTCATTGCTTATGCCCGGGGGTTGGTGCACGAGGTTCTCGCCGTCACCGCCTGGGTTGGCGCCATTTTCGCCACCATGTACGGGTTCCCATATTTACGCCCGATCGCCCGGCAATGGGTCGAGATTGAGCTCGTCGCCGATTTCGGCGTCGGCATCGTTATTTTTGTCGTAGCCCTGGTTTTTCTCTCACTGTTCACCCGGAAAATATCGAAAAAGGTAAAGAACAGCGCGCTTAACGCCGTTGACCGGTCATTAGGGTTCCTTTTTGGCCTCGCAAGGGGTGCATTAATCGCCGTAATCGCGTATATCGGGCTTGGTTTAGTCTATCCCGGAGACGATCAACCGGAATGGATCACCAAAGCGCGCTCCGTGGAGCTGCTGAAACCGGGAGCGGTAATGTTGACGGCATTGATCCCGGAGAATTTCAGCCTTCCGGGGAAAGACAATAAAAAGGACAATCCAAACGCAAAACCCGATGGCCCCCGCCCCGGCGACCCGCGCCCCGACGACCCCAAAAAGGTCATTCTGGATTTGATCCAGCCGAAGCCGAAAGGCCGTGACGAGAAGGGCGTGGTAGGCTACGGATCAAAAGAGCGCCAGCAAATGGAGCGGCTCCATGACAGCATCAAAGACCGCTAAGGAAATGTATCAGGCATGGTGAAATCTCCCCCCCGCATGGTCACCGCCGAAGACGACGACCACCCGAAAGAGGAATGCGGGCTTTTCGGCATTTACGGCATGGTCGACGCCGCCGCCCTTGCCGCGCTGGGCCTGCACGCGCTGCAACACCGGGGCCAGGAAGCAGCCGGGATTGTCGCCTACGACGGAGAACAGTTCCACAGTCACCGGGCCTTGGGCCTGGTCGGAGACAACTTCAACTCACCCGACGTCATGACCCGCCTGGTCGGCGATATGGCCATCGGGCATGTGCGCTATTCGACAAGCGGTGACACGGTAATCCGCAACGTGCAGCCGCTGTTCGCGGACTTCAAATTCGGTGGGCTGGCCATTGCCCACAACGGCAATCTGACCAACGCCTATAAAATCCGCCACGAACTGGTGCAACGGGGTTGCCTGTTCCAGTCCACCAGCGACACGGAAACCATCGTTCATTTGATCGCCATCAGCGAATACGGCCGGGTCGTCGATCGCATGACCGATGCCTTGAGCCAGATCGAAGGCGCTTATTCGCTGGTCGCCATCACCCAGAAAAAGCTGATCGGCGTGCGCGACCCGCACGGGGTCCGGCCACTGGTGCTGGGAAGGCTGGGGGATGCCTGGATATTATCGTCGGAAACCTGTGCCTTGGACATTATCGGCGCAGAATTTGTCCGCGACGTGGAACCGGGCGAAATCGTCATCATCGACGACAAGGGCCTGCGTTCCATCAAGCCTTTCTCCAAGAAACCGAACCGGTTCTGCATTTTCGAATACATCTATTTCGCCCGCCCCGACAGCGTCATGGAAGGGCGCAATGTTTATGCCGTGCGCAAAAACATCGGCGCCGAGTTGGCCCGCGAAAGCCATGTCGAGGCCGACATGATCGTCCCGGTACCCGATTCCGGCGTTCCCGCCGCCATCGGCTATGCCGGGGAATCAAAAATACCGTTCGAGTTGGGCATCATCAGAAATCATTACGTCGGCCGTACCTTTATCGAGCCGAGCGACCAGATCCGGCATCTCGGCGTGCGCCTCAAGCACAACGCCAACGCCTCAGGCATCAAGGGCAAGCGGGTGGTGTTGGTCGATGATTCCATCGTTCGCGGCACCACCAGCGTCAAGATCGTCGAAATGGTTCGCGCCGCCGGGGCCAAGGAAGTTCACATGCGGATTTCCAGCCCGCCGACGATGCATTCGTGCTTTTACGGCATCGATACACCGCAACAAAGTGAACTGCTGGCGGCGAATTACGATCTCGACGCCATGGCCAAGCATATCAACGTCGATACCCTGGCCTATATTTCCATCAACGGCCTGTACCGGGCGCTTGGCGAAGAAGGCCGCAGCCTTGAGATGCCGCAATACTGTGATGCGTGTTTCTCGGGCGAATATCCGATTCCGCTGACCGATCACGAAAAAGACCCGGCCCAGCACCAGTTGTCCCTTCTCGACGAAAGCAAATAAGCGTGGCCCCTGCCCCCGATGGCGGCAACCGGCTTGAGGGCCGCATCGCCCTGGTCACCGGCGCGTCCCGGGGCATCGGCGCCGCCGTTGCCAAACGCTTCGCCGAAGAAGGCGCGCATCTGGTGCTGACGGCGCGGACCACCGGGGCGCTGGAAGAACTCGACGACGAGATCCAGAAAATCAGCGGCAAGGCGGCGACGCTGGTGCCGTTGGATTTGACGGAATTCGACGCCATCGACCGCTTGGGCGCCGCCATTTATGAACGCTTCGGCAAACTGGATATCCTGATCGGCAACGCCGGGCAGTTGGGAACATTGAGCCCCCTGCCCCATACCGACCCCAAGGTCTGGGATCAGGTCATGGCCGTCAACGCGACGGCCAACTTTCGGCTGATCCGCAGCATGGATCCATTGCTGCGCACATCCGACGCCGGGCGCTGTGTTTTCGTTACCTCTACGGTAGGCCGCGAGCCCCGGGCGTATTGGAGCATCTACGCCGTATCCAAGGCGGCGCTGGAAATGACGGCGCTGATTTACGCCGCCGAGGTCGAAACCACCAATGTCCGGGTCAACCTGCTCAATCCCACGGCGACGCGCACCGGCATGCGCGCCCAGGCCTTTCCCGGTGAAGACCCTGAAACGCTGAAAACGCCTGACAGCATAACCGAATTGTTCGTCGAGCTTTCAGAGGCATCTTGTACCCGCAACGGCGAGTTGCTGACGGCGAGCTAAGAAAATCTCTCTTTTTCCACCCCTGAACATAACCTATACTGCCGACGGCTCTAGGCGAGCCACCCCCACGGGTATTGTCGCCACCCGGACTCCGACGGATCCTTGTCCCCGGAGGGTGTGGATTTTTGTGGGTTCTTAAAGAAGGGACGGATCATGGAACTGACTAAAAGAATATCCCTTTTCGGGCGCACCCGGGCGTTGGAAAAAGAGATCGACGATTTTCTCGACAAGCTGTCGCAAGGCTCGTTGTTGTTCAAGATCGCCATCAGGGTCTACCTGAACGACGGCTGCACCCCGGATTTTGAAACCAAGCTGCACGACGTCAACAAAATGGAAAGCGACGCCGATCATCTCAGGCGCGCCATCGAAACCAAGCTCTACGCCCAGACGTTGATCCCGGAATCCCGCGGCGACGTGTTGGGCCTGATCGAAAACCTGGACAAACTTCTCAATTTGTACGAAGGGTCGCTGTGGGCCTTTTCCATCGAAAAGCCGGACATCCCCGAGGAATTCCATCATGATTTCGAAAACCTGACCGATATGTCCGTACAGGCGGCGGAATCCCTGGTATTGGCGTCGCGAGCCTTTTTCCGCAACCCGGACGCCGTCGGTGATCACAACCACAAGGTCATGTTCTTTGAAAAAGAAGCCGACAAGGTCTCGAGCAAGTTGAAACATGCCATTTTCGGATCAGACCTGCATCTTTCCCGGAAGACCCATCTGCGCAATTTCGTCGAACACATCGACAACGTGGCCGATCTGGCCGAGGACATCGCCGACAGGCTTGCCATTTACACCATCAAGCGCACCATCTAGGCGGCCAGGATAGGCGACGATGGACCTTTCGGTACTCATATTCCTGACCAGCGGGTTATTTCTGGGCTGGGCCCTGGGCGCCAACGACGCCGCCAATGTCTTTGGCACCGCCGTCGGCACGCGCATGGTCCGCTTTTCCACGGCGGCGATCATTTGCTCGATTTTCGTTATCTTGGGCGCCGTCAATTCCGGCGCCGGCGCCGCCCATACGCTGGGCAAACTGGGCGCCATCGACGCGCTGTCGGGCGCTTTCATGGCCGCCTTTTCAGCAGCGCTCGCGGTCTACAGCATGACCAAAGCGGGATTGCCCGTATCCACCACGCAGGCCATCGTCGGCGGCATTATCGGTTGGAACCTGTTTTCCGGCACGCCCACGGACCACGGGACGCTGATCAAGATTCTATCGACCTGGATTGTTTGCCCGCTCCTGGCGGCGGGGATTTCCATCATCCTGTTCAAGGCGACGACGGCGGTGCTTAAAAGAGCCAACCTGCATTTGCTGCGCACCGATTCCTATACGCGTATTGGCCTGCTGCTGGCCGGCGCCTTCGGCGCCTATAGCCTGGGCGCCAACAACATCGGCAACGTCATGGGGGTTTTCATTCCGGCGTCGCCGTTCACGGATTTCAACGTCTTAGGTCTGTTTACTCTTTCATCCATCCAGCAGCTTTTTCTGTTGGGCGCCATTGCCATCGCCGTCGGCGTCATGATCTATTCAAAACGCGTCATGCAGACCGTCGGCGGCGGCTTGATGCCGTTATCACCGGTCGCGGCCTGGGTCGTCGTGGTATCTCATTCGCTGGTGCTGTTCCTGTTCGCCAGCCAAGGCCTGGAAAGTTTCCTCATATCCCACGGTCTGCCGACTATTCCCCTGGTGCCGGTGTCGAGTTCTCAGGCAGTTGTCGGCGCGGTCATGGGCATTGCCATCCTCAAGGGCGGGCGGGGAATTCGTTGGCGGGTGCTGGGCCGCATCGGCGCCGGCTGGGTAGTGACGCCGATCATCGCCGGGCTGGTCTGCTTTGTCGGCCTGTTTTTCCTGCAAAATGTTTTTGACCAAAAAGTCCACGCCGGTGGCCCCGGCGAGGAACCCATGGCGATGGTAAAGTATGCTTCTCCCGAGATTAAAACCCCCAATGTCGCCATGAGGTCGCAATGACAAAAATCACCACCCAGGAATATCTCAGGCATCATTGAGGTCTACCGTGTCAACGGAACCACCCGAAAGCACCGAAGACATGATCCGCCGCTACCGGAAGGTTCTTTATTAACGGCGTCCCCCCTACCTTCTCAGGTTTAACAAATATGTCAGAGTGTTGTAATAAAAAGTCCCAGATATTTCTGGATAAATAGCCTTTGGTATGGAACAATGCTTTCCTGCTCAAAAGGGTTTCAAGCAATTGGAACCATTAAAAAAAGCCCCCGGCGTTGGAAGCAATAAATTCCAGCCGGCAACCATCAACCAGGGAGATTCTATTTCATGTTCACGAAAATTTTTAAAAGCCTGACGGTTGCTTTTGTTAGCGCCCTGATGGTGCTTGGCTTCGGCGTCAACGGCGCCGCGGCCAAAACCGACCTCTTGGTCTACACCGCCATCGAGGCCGATGAGTTGGCCGGGTTCAAGAAAGCCTTTGAGAGCGATTACCCCGACGTCAACATCAAGTGGGTGCGCGATTCAACGGGCGTCGTGACCTCGAAACTGATGGCCGAAAAAAACAACCCCAAGGCCGATATCGTCTGGGGCCTGGCCGCCACCAGCCTGATGATGCTGGGCAACGAAGGCTATTTTCAGGGCTATGCCCCGAAGGGCATCAAGAAGCTCGGCAAGCTGTATTACGACCAGACCAACAACCCGCCGCAATGGGTCGGGCAACGGGCCTGGATCGCGTCCGTCTGCTTCAACACGGTCGAAGGCAAGAAATACAACCTTCCCATACCGTCAACATGGGCCGATTTGACCAAAGCCGTCTACAAGGGCCACGTCATCATGCCGAACCCGAATTCATCGGGCACCGGTTTCCTCGACGTATCCAGCTGGATCCAATTGATGGGTGAAGACAAAGCCTGGAAATACATGGACGCGCTGCACACCAATATCGCGCGTTACACCCATTCGGGATCAAAGCCGTGCAAGCTGGCCGCCAAGGGTGAAATCCCCATCGGCATTTCCTTCGCCTATCGCGCCGCCAAATCTAAAAACGCCGGCGCGCCCTTGGAAATCATCGCACCGTCTGAAGGCATCGGTTGGGATTTAGAATCATTCGCTATCGTCAAAAATACCAAAAACCTGGCTGCCGCACGCAAGCTCGCCGATTGGTCGGTGTCGAAGAAGGCGATGGTGATCTACAACAAGTCTTACGCCGTCGTCGCCATGCCGGGCATCGCCAAGCCGGTGAAGAACTTCCCCCCGGGAATCTTGAAAAAGATGATCAAGAACGACTTCGCCTGGGCGGCCAAAAACCGCATCCGCATCCTCAACAAATGGCGTGATAAATACGACGCCAAGTCGGAACCGAAGAAGAAGTAAGGCCTCCGACGAAAGTAGACCTGAAAGCACCCCAGCCGTCCCCTTGACCGGGCGGCTGGGGTTTGCTTTTTTTGGGGAGGGCGAAGGAAGACCGATGGGCGACAAGAGCGCGTACCTTATAATTGAAAACCTGACGAAGAAATTCGGCGACTTCACGGCGCTGGAAGATATTTCTCTTGAAGTTTTCGAGGGTGAATTCGTCTGCTTTTTAGGCCCGTCCGGCTGCGGCAAGACAACACTGCTTCGCGCCATCGCCGGGTTAGACATCCAGACATTCGGTCGCATCGAGCAAGCCGGTAGAGATATTTCACGGCTACCGCCATCGGAACGCGATTTCGGCATCGTATTTCAGTCTTATGCCCTGTTTCCCAACCTGACGGTCGATCGCAACGTCGCCTATGGGATTGAAAACCGCAAAACCCCGAAACCTGAAATCAACGCCAAGGTGGCGGAGCTTCTGCAATTGGTGGGCATGCCCGAACAGGGCGACAAATACCCGGCGCAATTGTCCGGCGGTCAGCAACAGCGCGTCGCACTGGCGCGCGCGCTGGCGACGGCACCCGGTTTGCTGCTGCTGGACGAACCGCTGAGCGCGTTGGATGCCAAGGTCCGGGCCAGGCTGCGCCGGGAGATTAAGGACCTGCAACTGAAGCTCGGCGTGACCACCATCATGGTTACCCACGACCAGGAAGAAGCCCTGACCATGGCCGACCGGATCGTGATTATTAACGAAGGCGTGATCGAGCAGGTCGGAACGCCGGAAGACATCTACATCCGCCCCGCAAGTCCCTTTGTCGCCGATTTCGTCGGCACCATGAATTTTCTTCCCGGTACCGCCGGAACCCAAGGGCATGTCAAACTTGACGGTATCGAACTGGCCACCAATAGTTCCACAAATGACGTCGGCCCTGACGAACCGATCACCATCTGCATTCGCCCCGAAGACGTCGTCACCCGCGGGGTGACCAAGGATACGGACAACGCGGTTCCGGCCGTGGTCGATGCCCTGGAATTCCTGGGCTCGTTTTATCGGATATCATTGCATACCCAAGGTCCGGCCCGGACCGGCTTTCGCGCCGATTTCTCCATCAACCTGATGCGCGATCTTGATATTTCCGAAGGCCGTGACGTGGTTGTTTCCTTTCCGGCCGATCTTATCCGGGTCTATGGGGAAGCCTTCACGCATAGCGACGAGACGGTCTAGGGCCATGACCGGCACCGCCGCCCTCGCAACCGGCCTTGAGGTTAAAGAAAAAGTCAGCCGCGAAGACTGGATCATGCGAGGCGTGCTGCTGGCTATCGCGCTGTTCCTGAGCGTTTCCATTCTGCTGCCGCTGTATTCTTTGATGTCGAAAGGTTTCCAGGACAAAGACGGCAACTTCACCGGCTTCGCCAATTTCTCGGAGTTCTTCGCCACCCCGGCGCTGACCTATTCGATTTTCAACAGCCTGACCATCACGCTCTGGACGTCGGGCATCGTTCTCGTTCTGGCGTTCACCTTTGCCTATGGCCTGACCCGGTCGTGCATGCCCTTCAAAAGCCTGTTCAAGGGTATCGCCCTGGTTCCGATCCTGATGCCGTCGTTATTACCGGCGATTTCCCTGGTCTACTTCTTCGGCAAGCAGGGCATCATTTCAAGCTGGCTTTTCGGGTACGAGATTTACGGCCCCATCGGCATCGTCATGGGCGAGGTCATCTATGTCTTTCCCCATGCCCTGACCATCATGCTGATCGCCATGGCGATGAGTGACGCCCGTCTTTATGAGGCCTCCGAGGCATTGGGCGCCAGCAAGATCAAGACCTTCTTCACCGTCACGCTGCCCGGCATGCGCTACGGCCTGGTGTCGGCGTTTTTTGTCACCTTTACCCTGGTGATTACCGATTTCGGCGTGCCCAAGGTGTTGGGCGGTAAATACAACGTGCTGGCAACGGACGTTTATAAACAGGTTGTCGGCAGGCAGGACTTCGAAATGGGGGCGGTGGTATCCATGGTGCTGTTGGTGCCCGCCGTGCTGGCGTTTTTCGCCGACCGCATTGTCCAGCGCAAGCAGGTGGCGATGGTGTCAACAAAAGCCGTGCCTTATGTGCCCCAGCCTTCGAAGGGCTTCGACATGGCGATGTTGGGTTTTTGCAGCTTGCTCGGTTTTATCATCCTGTCGATCCTGGGCATGGCCTTCTTCGCCTCCTTCGCCAAGTTCTGGCCTTATAATTTGACCCTGGGGTTGAACCACTATCAGTTCGATTTGATGGACGGTGGCAGCTGGGCGTCGTATTTCAATTCCATCGAGCTGGCGACATGGACCGCCATCGTCGGCACCGTCATGATTTTTGTCGGTGCTTATCTGGTTGAAAAAAGCAAAGGCTTCCGCACCGGACGCGCCGCCATGCAATTTCTCTGCATTATGCCGATGGCGGTGCCGGGTCTGGTGTTGGGATTGGCCTATATCTTCTTCTTCAACCACCCGGACAATCCGCTGGGTTTCCTGTATCACACCATGCCGATCCTGGTTATCTGCACCGTCACCCATTTCTATACCGTGTCGCACCTGACGGCGGTAACCGCCCTGAAACAAATGGATCCGGAATTCGAATCCGTTTCGGCGTCCCTGAAAGTACCGTTCTACAAGACCTTTCGCCGCGTCACGGTGCCGGTGTGCGTACCGGCGATCCTGGATATTTCCATGTATCTGTTCGTCAACGCCATGACCACGGTGTCGGCCGTCGTGTTTCTGTACTCACCGGACACAACACTGGCGTCCGTCGCCGTGCTCAACATGGATGACGCCGGCGATACCGCACCGGCCGCCGCCATGGGCATGATGATCGTCTTCACCGCCGCCGGTGTGCGGTTGCTGCATGCTATTCTGACCCGCGGCCTGGCCAGACGCACCCAGGCCTGGCGCAAACGATAACCAACCGATAGAGGCATCCCCATGACCAAAACCGTCAAAGATCCCTGGCTTCTGACCCCCGGCCCGCTGACAACCTCGGCCCGGACCAAAGAAGCCATGTTGCACGACTGGGGCTCGCGCGACGTTCAGTTTATCGAAACCAACAAGCGGGTGCGCGAGCGGCTGCTTGCAATCGCCGGCGCCGAAGCAACGCATGTGTGTGTACCCCTGCAAGGCAGCGGCACCTTCGCCGTCGAGGCGACGCTGGGCACCATGATTGCAAAAAACGGCACGGCGTTGATCCTGATCAACGGCGCCTACGGCCACCGCATGGCGAAAATTCTCGATTACGCCGGGCGGCGTTACGAAATATTGGAAACCCCCGAGGATACGCCGCCGGATTTGGACGCGCTGGGGGCGGCCCTCAAGACCGATCCAGGCATCAGCCACGTTTTGGCCGTTTACTGCGAAACCACGTCGGGCATCCTCAACCCCATCGCCGACATCGCCCGCATCACCGCAGAACACGACCGCAGCCTGCTGATCGACGCCATGAGCGCCTTCGGCGCGCTGCCCATGGATGCCAAAAACATCCCCTTCGACGCCCTGATGGCGTCTTCCAATAAATGCCTGGAAGGCGTGCCCGGCATGGGCTTCGCCCTGATCAGGCAATCGGCCTTGGAAAAATGCCAAGGCAACGCCCATGCCCTTAGCCTCGATCTTTACGATCAGTGGACAGCCATGGATAAAAACGGCCAGTGGCGGTTTACCCCGCCGACGCACGTCATCGCCGCCTTCGATGCGGCAATCGACCAGTTCGAAGCCGAAGGCGGCGTATCCGCACGCCACACGCGCTACAGCAATAATGGTAAAATCCTGATCGACGGCATGCGGGCGCTTGGCTTTGAAACCCTGCTGCCCGACGACCTGCAGGCGCCGATTATCGTCACCTTCAAGATGCCCGCCGACAAAGCCTTCGACTTCCAGGCGTTCTATGATGCCCTGGGCCGAAAAGGCTACGTCATCTACCCCGGCAAACTGACGGTAGCGCCCAGTTTCCGGATCGGCTGCATCGGGCATTTGGACGAAACAGTCATGACGGGCGCCCTCGATGCCATTCGCCAAACACTCAAGGATATGGGTGTCACGAGTGGGGCGCCTGAAATCTAACCCAGATCAAGTACCGGAAACGGTGTTTAATGTAGTATTCCTCATGCTGGGGTTTCTGTGTGCCCCGGTGTTAAAGGAGGTGCGCCATGGCAATCGCGATAACACTCCAGGAATATTTGAGCGACAATAAAATCAATTACGACACGCTACCCCATCCCTACACCATGTCATCGTTGAAAACCGCCCAGGCCAGCCAGGTGCCCGGGGACCGGATCGCCAAGGGCGTTGTCCTGAAAGAAGGCGGCGAATTCCTTCTGGCGGTCTTGCCGGCGTCGAACCATATCCGGTTTGACTGGCTGCAATCGCTGCTCGGCGAGAAAGTCGATCTGGCGTCCGAAGAAGAGGTCGAGGCCCTGTTTGCCGACTGCGAACTGGGGGCCATTCCTCCCATCGGCAAGGCTTATGGCCTTGATGTGGTCATCGACGACAGCCTGGCAGGGTCGGGGGAAGTCTATTTCGAGGGCGGCGATCACAAAACCCTGATCCATGTGGAGGAAGAGGATTTCTCCCGCATGATGGGGCACCCCCTGAAGGGGGTTTTCAGCCGCCACGACTGAGTAAATCCGGAATGACGCCGGGGCATTCGTGGTTTATAAAGGGGTGAATTGACCCAGATAATTACCGGACAAACCACCCCGATATGGCTGAAAAACTGAAAACCGTCTCGCCCGTGGATGGCAGCATCTATGTGGAACGGGATTATGCGGCCCAAGACGACATTAACGACGCCTTGAGCGCGGCGCGGCGGGCGCAGGAAGTATGGCGCGATGTGCCGGTGGTGGAACGCGCCGAAATCTGCAGCCGCGCTGTTGATTTCCTTGTTGCCGAGAAAGCCTCAATCGCCGAGGAAATCACTTGGCAAATGGGCCGGCCTGTCGGCTATTCGCAGGGCGAAATCGGCGGCTTGGAAGAACGCGCGCGGCACATGATCGCCATCGCGCCGGACGCCCTTAAGGATATCCACACCGAAAACAAAGAAGATTTGACCCGCTTCATCCGCCGCGAACCATTGGGCGTGGTGTTTGTCATCGCGCCCTGGAATTACCCTTACCTGACATCGGTCAATTCCATCATCCCGGCGCTGATGGCCGGTAACGCGGTAATCTTGAAACATTCGGCGCAGACACCGCTGGTAGCGGAGCGTTTCTGGGACGCCTTCAAGGCCGCCGATTTGCCGACCGGAGTTTTCCAGTTCCTGCATCTCGATCACGCCTCCACGGAACGCGTGATCAAAGCGCCGGAAATCAACTTCGTCGCCTTCACCGGATCCGTCGGCGGCGGTGAAATGGTCGAACACGCCGCCGCCATGGGGACACAAGGGGGCCGGTTCATCGGCGTCGGGCTGGAACTGGGCGGCAAAGACCCGGCCTATGTGCGCGCCGATGCCGACATCGCCCACGCCGTCGAAAATCTGGTTGATGGCGCGTTTTTTAATTCCGGCCAATCGTGTTGCGGGATCGAGCGCATCTACGCGCACCAGGACATTTTTGACGGCTTCGTCGATGGCGTTGTCGATCTTGTCGGGAAATACATTCTTGGCGACCCCACCGACCCCAAAACCACGCTTGGGCCGATGGTCCGGGGCGCAGCCGCCGATTTTGTCCGTGGCCAAATCAAAGACGCCATCGATGCCGGGGCCAAAGCACTTATTGACCCGTCTAGATTTCCCGCTAACGGTACCGACAACTCCCCTTATCTGGCGCCGCAAGTGCTGATCGACGTTGACCATTCCATGCGCGTGATGACGGAAGAAAGCTTCGGACCCGTCGTCGGCATCATGAAGGTGAGCAGCGACGAAGAAGCCGTCCGCTTGATGAACGACAGCAACTTCGGCCTGACGGCGGCGATCTGGACGACGGACGATGCGGCGGCGCTCCGCATCGGCAATCAGGTCAACACCGGCACGTTTTTCCAGAACCGCTGTGATTACCTGGACCCGGCGCTGGCCTGGACCGGCGTCAAGCAATCGGGCCGCGGCTGTACGCTATCCGCCCTCGGCTACGACAGCCTGACCCGACCGAAATCATTTCATTTGCGGACAAAAACCTGAGGAACAAAATGACCGAGACCCCCATTCTATCCGGCAACTGGAACTACCCGACGTCAGTGCGTTTCGGCGCCGGGCGCATCAAGGAGTTGCCCAAGTGTTGCGAAAACCTGGGCATGACGCGACCGTTGATCGTCACCGACCCGGGGTTGGCGAGCTTGCCGATGATCGGCGAAGCGCAAACCGTCAACAACGACGCTGGCCTGCCGACAACCGTCTTTTCCAATATCAAACCCAATCCCGTGGGCCGCAACATTACAGACGGCCTTCGCGCCTTTCACGAAGGCGGCCACGACGGGGTCATTGCTTTCGGCGGCGGCAGCGCCATGGACGCGGCCAAGACCATTGCCTTCATGGCCGGCCAGAAACGCCCGTTGTGGGATTTCGAGGATGTCGGCGATAACTGGAAACGCGCCGAGCTCGACGCCATCGCCCCCGTCGTCGCCGTGCCGACGACGTCGGGCACCGGGTCGGAAGTCGGCCGCGCCACCGTCGTCATCGACGAAAAAACCGAAACCAAAAAAATTCTGTTCCATCCCCGGATGCTGCCCGAACTGGTGATCTGCGACCCGGAACTGGTGACCGGTCTGCCGCCTCACATCACGGCGGCGACGGGCATGGATGCCCTGGCCCATTGCCTCGAAGCGTTTTGCGTCAACGGCTATCACCCCATGGCCGACGGTATCGCGCTCGAAGGCATGCGGCTGGTCCGCGATTGGCTGCCGGTGGCGGTCAAAGGCGGAACCAACATCGAAGCCCGCGCCCACATGATGGCCGCCGCCTGCATGGGGGCGACGGCGTTCCAGAAGGGCCTCGGCGCCATTCATTCCCTGAGCCATCCGGTCGGCGCCGTCTTCGACACCCACCACGGCCTGACCAACGCCGTCTTCATGCCTTATGTGATGGTTTTTAACCGCCATGCCATCGAGGACAAGATGGAAATGCTGGCCCGTTTTATCGGCCTCGAAGACCCATCGTTCGAGGCCGTGCTCAACTGGGTGCTGGATTTACGTGATCAATTCGACTTGCCTCATACAGCCGCCGACCTCGGCGTTACCGAGCATCGGCTATCCGATATCGCCGACATGGCGGCCAAGGATCCGACGGCGCCGACTAACCCGGTCCCGGCGGGGCCGAAGGAAATGCGCGCCATGCTCGACGCGGCTATGACAGGGACGTTGGGGTGAGGCTTTAACGCCGTTCCGCCATTACCGGCAAGACCAGATGTTTGATCCAGTTGACGACCTCGATGCGGCGGTAGTCGGCGTCCATAACATCATCGTCGATGCCGAGTTTCCAGGCGATGTCTTTGCGGGTCGGGTCATTGTGAAGCGCCTCCAGTAAGGCCACGTGTTCCTCCGCCGCCTCGGTATTCTGGAAAAAACCCAATCTCGTCAGTTTCTCGATCCTGCACCACGTCAGGCGCGCCATTTCATGCAGGTCGTATTCCGGATGATATTGCAGGCCCCAGAACTTGCCGCCCTTGTAGTCCACCGATACCGACTGGACATGGCTGAAGGCGTTGCCGGAAAGCCGCACCGCGCCTTGGGGCATTTCCGTAATCACGTCATCGTGGCTGATGAAGGCGTCAAACACGTCGCCTTTGCCAACGTAGAGCGGATGCGCGCGGCCTTCGGGGGTCAGTTGGATTTTACGGGCGATGCCCATCTCGCGGCCCTTGGGGTTTTCCGCGCAGCTTCCACCGGCGGCGACGACGGCGATCTGCGCCGCCCAGCAACTGCCGAACGCCGGCACGCCGGCTTCGAAACTGGCGCGGGCGAAATCGATCTGGCTCCGGACCTCGGGCGTATCGTGAAACACCGTCAGGCTGCACCCGGTCCAGGCGATGCCGTCATAGGCGGATAGTGCCGTTCCCGTCGGCAGACCGGAGTCCGGGTCCGACGGATAAATAATATCGCATTCCGCGCCCGGCGATATTTCCTTCAACATTGCCGCGTAAAGATCACCGGCGACCATGGCGCCGCCGTCGGCCAACTGATCGCGGGCCGATTTCTTGTAGCCGTCTACAATCAGGAATTTCGGCGCCGTACTCATTTTTTTCTCCCTCAACCAGAAAGGCCGTCAATGATGCCCGGCAAGTCCGCAAAGCGCTCGCAAATGGCGTCGGCGGTCGTGGTGTCCCGGTCATCATCGCGGGTTGCCGTGAACAATATCGCCTTCATACCAAGCGCCTGCGGCCCTTTGACATCGTTGTGGTCACGATCACCGACATGGACTATTTCCGAAAGCTCGACGCCCAACTGCCGGGCTGCCGAATTAAACATGTCCGGATGCGGTTTGGAATGGCCGACTTCGTCGGAAAAGGCGAAGCCGGAAAAATATTGTTTTAGCCCATGACCTTCGAGAATTTCACGCAAGCCATCGGCCGGCGTAACGATGGCGTCCGATGCGATGCAAATTTTGTAGCGCCCGGAAAGCTCCCGAAGCGCGGCTTTGACGCCGGGGATGGGATCGGGGGGGATATCGACCTCCATACGGCCCAGATCGGCGGCCAGTTGGCGCAAATCATCCGGCGGCAGATCGCGGCCTAGCTCTTTCAAGGCAACGGTTACCCGGTCGGCCACCGGCCAGGTGATGGAATCTCCTTTCCATGCTTTATTAAAGGCGGCGTCGGCGGCGTCAAAGGCGGCACTGACCTGGGCAAGATCAACAGGCGCATGGCGTTCCAGGGCCTGCCAGAGAAGATGGCGGCGCTCATCCGGTTTGGGACGCAATCCCTGGGCTTTGCGTTTCGGTTCGTCCGAATCGTCATCAACCAGGGTATCCCAAAGATCAAAAGAAACGGCCTTAAGTTGGGTTTTCATCGGGGAAATGTGCGACACGGACAAAGCCTCGTCAATAGCCCCTAGAGCACTTCCGAGATTTTCTGAATCAAAAACGATTTTGTTGAATCTTTGTTAAGAATATTCGTGATTCCCTTTGTTATTGAACAG
>LFEN01000030.1 GCA_001510075.1 Alphaproteobacteria bacterium casp-alpha2 | reverse complement strand
CGTGTGCCGTCGTCGGTGGCCTGCGGCGAATGCAAGGGGTCGGGCGCCGCCGGCGGCGCCAAGCCTGAAACCTGCGACACGTGTGACGGTCATGGCCGGGTGCGCGCCCAGTCCGGCTTTTTCACCGTCGAGCGCACGTGTCATACGTGCGCAGGCCGCGGCGAGGTAATCAAAAAACCCTGCACCAATTGCGGCGGCGCCGGGCGCGTGCATAAGGAAAAACAGCTTTCCGTCAACATCCCCGAAGGCGTCGAAGACGGCACCCGCATCCGGCTTTCCGGCGAAGGCGAAGCGGGCGTGCGTGGCGCGCCCTCGGGCGATCTTTACATTTTTCTCAGCCTCAAGCCGCACCGCCTATTCCAGCGCGACGGCGCCGACATCCATTGCCGGGTGCCGATCCCGATGACCACGGCGGTGTTGGGCGGCGTCGTCGATGTGCCGACCATCGAAGGCGCCATGGCCCGCGTTACCATTCCGGCGGGCACGCCGACGGGCCACCAATTCCGCCTCAAGGGCAAGGGCATGTCGATTTTGCGCACCAAATCGCGCGGCGACATGTTTGTCCTGGCCCAGGTCGAAACGCCGGTCAATTTGACCGAGCGCCAGAAAGAACTGCTCAAGGAATTCGAGACCGACTCCGGCGCCGATACCCACTCACCGCAATCGCACGGC
The DNA here is from genome assembly GCA_001510075.1 of Alphaproteobacteria bacterium casp-alpha2. Taxonomy (GTDB): domain Bacteria; phylum Pseudomonadota; class Alphaproteobacteria; order Rhodospirillales; family Casp-alpha2; genus Casp-alpha2. The sequence continues at coordinate 17,178 of LFEN01000030.1, read as the reverse complement.
TTCTTCAACAAGGTCAAGGAGCTGTGGGAAGATTTGAAGGAATAGGCCTTGGGCTCTAAATCCCCCGCCGAGCTACCCGATAAGGGCCTCGGCCTTCAGGTGGCCGAAGACTATTTCAACGCCCTCGGCGGTCGGGCCTGCTTCGAGCGCGTCCACAAAATTTTCTATGACAAACTCCTGGCGCACCCCTGGCTCAAGGGATTTTTTGTCGGCAAAACCCGCGCCCACCTCGAAGACCAGCAAACCGACTTCATGATCGGCCTGCTCGGCGGCCCGCGCATCTACGGCGGGCGAAGCCCCAAAGACGCCCATTGCCATCTGTTCGTGACCAAGGAAATTTTCGACATCCGCCATCAAATGCTGGCGGACTCCCTGAACGAAGCCGGTGTGCCGGAAGAATTGCAAGACCGCTGGCTCAAACTAAACGCCAGCTTCGAGGCCGCGCTGGTCAAACAGTCGCCGGACGAATGCAAAGGCCGCTACCGCGCCGAGCCGATTATTGTGGTGGCGAAGCCGGGGGGTATTTAACCGCCCTACCCCCCTGCCGGGAGGAAGTAACGTCGTTCCTGGCGCCGATCTCGATGGCGAAGCGGTTTGCCGTGAGACCGCGCGCCTCGATCTCGTCTTTGAGAATTTCGCCCGGATGGGTCGGAATGTACTTTGCCATACCCCGTGCCTTTAGCCTTTTTATTTTAACCACAGAGACACAGAGAGCACAGAGAGGATTCAAGAAGAAAATACAAACGCACTCATGGTGAATGTATTTGTAATTTTTTCTCTGTGATCTCTGTGTCTCTGTGGTTCATATCCTTTTTGTGATTTTAGCTCACCCCTCCAAATAATCCATCGCCGCATCGACGCCGCCGTGGGCCGAGTTGACGCCGGAGAGCCTGAGGCTTTTTTCGACGCCGAACAGCGTGCCGGCCAGCATCAGCGCATTGAAGTCGCCCAAGTGGCCGATGCGGAAGACCTTGCCGGCGACCTTGCCGAGGCCGTTTCCGAGCGACAGGTCGAATTTTTCCAGCGCCACGGCCCGAAACTTGTCGGCGTCCATGCCGTCGGGCATCAGGACGGCGGTCAGGGCGCTGGAATATTCGGCGGGGTTTTTGCACAGAACTTCCAGCCCCCAGGCGGTGACGGCGCGTCGCGTCGCTTCGGCCATGCGATCATGGCGGGCGAAGACGTTATCCAGGCCTTCCTCGTTCAGCATCTTGATGGCTTCTTGCAAGCCGAACAGCAGATTGGTCGCCGGGGTATAGGGGAAGAAGCCGTTTTTGTTGGCCGCGATCATATCGTCCCAGCGCCAGTAGGATTGCGGGAACGTCGATTTTTCCGCTGCCTTTAAAGCCTTTTTGCTGACGGCGTTAAACGACAGCCCCGGCGGCAGCATCAGGCCTTTTTGCGACCCGGCGATGGTGACGTCGACGCCCCATTCGTCGTGGCGATAATCAACAGAGCCCAGCGACGAGATGGTATCGACAAAGAGCAAACAAGGATGTTTGGCCGCGTCGATGGCCTTGCGGACGGCGGCGATGTTGGACGTCACCCCGGTAGAGGTCTCGTTATGGACGACGCCGATGGCTTTGATCGTGTGCCCTTTGTCGGCGCTCAATCGCTCCGCCACCTTGGCCGCGTCGACGCCGGTGCGCCAGTCGCCGGGGACGATTTCGACCTCCAGCCCCAGCCGTTCGGCGACCCGTTGCCACAACGTCGCGAACTGCCCGGTTTCGAACATCAGCACCTTGTCGCCGGGGTTAAGCGTATTGACCAGGGCCGCTTCCCAGGCGCCGGTGCCGGACGCCGGATAGATGATGACCGGCTGTTCGGTCTTGAAGATGGCTTTTATGCCGTTCAGGCAGTCGCTCGCCATAAGGGCGAAGGTCGGCCCCCGGTGGTCGATGGTCGGCCGGTCCATGGCCCGTAAAACCCGGTCGGGCACGTTGGTCGGCCCCGGAATCTGCAAAAAATGCCGCCCGCTTCGGTAGGTCATGGCTGTCTCCCAAAATCAATCGTGCCCGTTCGCCGGGCTTGGGTTGCATTTAATACCCGGCCTTGACGGGAGCCAAGGCAATACTGTATGTTCCAGGTTTGTTCTATTCGGTTGTTGGCGGGTTCAGAAAAAAAGCGCTCAACTTTTTGCATTCATTTTTTTGGCATTTTTTCAGGAAATGCGTACAAATGTGGACAAATGCGTACATTTGCGTACATTTTTTCCGGCGGCCAAGCGGCCAGTTATTCGTTAACTTATTGTAATAATGGAGAAATTCGTGGATTCCTTCGCCGCCGTCCGGAACAGGGCTGAAAAGCGCAAAGGCGGCCCCGCCGGGCTGAAAAAGCTTCTGCCGCCGATCAAAAGCCCCCAGGCCCTGAGAAAAATCCCTGACGACCGCTGGCTTTCACAAATGACCAAGTTGATTTTCCAGGCCGGGTTCAACTGGAAGGTCATCGAAAACAAGTGGCCGGGGTTCGAGGAAGTTTTTTTTGGCTTCGATCCGGGGCGGTTGTCGATGTTGCCCGACGAAGCCATGGACGGGTTTTTGAAGGACGCCCGCATCGTCCGCAACGGCCAGAAGATCGCCACCGTGCGCCATAACGCCACCTTTATCTGCGATCTGGCGCAGGAACACGGCTCGGCCGGCAAATTTTTCGCCGACTGGCCGGGCGACGATTTCATCGGCCTGCTCGATGTTTTGCAAAAACGCGGCAGCCGGTTGGGCGGTTCCACCAGCGCCTATTTCCTACGCTTTATGGGCAAGGATTCTTTTGTCCTCGGCGGAGATGTGGCGCGCGCGTTGATCGCTGCCCGCGTCGTCGAGAAAAACCCGACCTCGAAAACCGACAAGGCCCGCGTTCAGGACGCCTTCAACCAATGGCGCGAAGAAAGCGGCTGGCCATTGGCGCACATCTCAAAGACGCTGGCCTGTTCAGTTGAATGAACGAGGGCCCGGGCAAGAATATGGGCAAGAATAACTGGCATTCCGCGCGCCCCTCGCCTAAAGAATGGGGGAATTTTCAGGCAGGAGCCTTTTGATGAAGATCGGAATTGTCGGCTGCGGCGGGCGGATGGGCCGGATGTTGGTGGCGGAAGTGCTGGCGACGGACGGCTGCACGCTTGCCGGCGGCACGGAAATGCCGGGCAGTGCGCTGGTCGGCCAACAACTTGAGGGCATTACCATCGGTGACGATGCGGCAGCGCTGTTCCAGGCCGCCGATACGGTCATCGACTTCACCGTGCCGGACGCCACCATGGCGCACGCGGCGCTGGCCGGCGAATACGGCACGGCGTTGATCGTCGGCACCACCGGCATGACGCCCGAACAGGTTGCCGGGCTCAAGGATGCCGCGACCATGGCGACCATCGTTCAGGCCGCGAATATGAGCGTCGGCGTTAATGTGCTGCTGGGGCTGGCTCGGCAGACGGCGGCGACGCTGGGCGATGATTACGATATCGAGATTGTTGAGATGCATCACCGCGACAAGGTCGATGCGCCCTCGGGCACGGCGCTGGCGTTGGGCCGGGCGGTGGCGGACGGGCGCGGCGTTGATCTGGAGCAGGTCTCCCAGCGGGTTCGCGACGGTCACACCGGCCCGCGCAAGACCGGCGACATCGGCTTCGCGACGCTCAGGGGCGGCGATATCGCCGGCGATCATACGGTCATCTTCGCCGGCCCCGGCGAGCGCATCGAGCTGGCCCACAAGGCGTCCGACCGGGCGGTGTTTGCGCAGGGCGCCATCCGCGCGGCGCTGTGGACGGCGGGGCAAAAGCCGGGGCTTTATTCCATGCGGGATGTGCTCGGTCTCGGCTAGGGCGGATGAAAAAAGCCGACATCGACGAATTCTATCGTCTGCTCGCGGAACGCAAACCCGACCCGCAAACCGAGCTCAACTGGACGACGCCTTTTACGTTGCTGGTTGCGGTCGTGCTGTCGGCGCAGGCCACCGACATCGGCGTCAACAAGGCCACCGGGCCTCTTTTCCGCAAGGTCGACACACCGCAAAAGATGGTCAAGCTGGGCGAGGCCAAGCTCAAGGATTTCATCAAGACCATCGGGCTGTTTAATACAAAAGCCAAAAACGTCATCCGCCTGAGCGCCCTGTTGATCGAAAAGCACGACGGCCAGGTGCCGCAAGACCGCGACGCCCTGGAAGCCCTGCCCGGCGTCGGCCGCAAGACCGCCAACGTCGTGCTTAACGTGGTTTTCGGCGAGCCGACGATTGCGGTCGATACGCATATTTTCCGGGTCTCCAACCGCACCGGACTGGCGCCGGGAAAGACGCCCCTGGCCGTCGAACAGGGCTTGCTTAAACGCACGCCCGATCAATGGAAACTGCACGCCCATCACTGGCTGATTTTGCACGGTCGCTACGTCTGCAAGGCGAGAAAACCCATGTGCGCCGAGTGCGGAGTGCGGGCGCTTTGCGCCTACAAGGCCAAGGAAACTTGATATCCCAAACCTAATCCCAGGGGGCTGGGATTAACCAGATGAGCCTTTTTCGTAGGCGGTAATGAGGTCGGCAAAGCAATCCTGGGGAGACACGACTGCCTTGCCCCGGTTGCGGGTTTCGAAATGGCGAACCCTGTAGGTTCCGCCCGCGCCGTCCCGATACAAAAACAGATCAAGCGCGCAGTGAGAGGTTCGGTATTGCCATATCAGGGCCGGGTCGTCCTGGCGTTTGAATGGCGGCTGCCCTAACAGGTCGAGGACCTTGGCCGCGTCCAGGCCGTCGAGCATCGCCGCTTGGGGAAGGGTTCTTTCGGGCTTAACGGCGACGGGCGCTGGTATGGAGGCAGTGGCGGCGGCGTGTTGTGAAGGCGCTGTCGTTTGCGGTTTAACCGGGCTGTCGATGGCGCACGCACCGAGCAACAGTGTTGTCAGCAAAATACGACACAGCGCCCCCTTGGTAAAAATCACTCTTGCGGGGCTTCCAGGGGTTGCATGTCGCCGGAAACCTCGCCGCCGGGTTCGATGATGATCTGGGCGTAGCGGATGGTGCCGCTGAGCTTGCCGCCGGCGCGCACGATCAGCTTATTGCGCACCGTCAGCTCGCCTTTGAAGCGGCCCGAGATATCGGCCTCATCGACGGTGGCGGCACCCCTGAACAGGCCGCTGGGGGCGACGTCGAGAAACCGGGTGTCGGGAAGCTGAACCTCGGCGCGGCCCTCGATCAACAGCTTGTCGCAGGCCGTGATTTCGCCGCTGATGCAGATGTCGCGCCCGATCACCAGCCGTTTGGGATCAAGGTCGAAGGCGGTGGCGCGGTCCTGGCGGCGGCTAGATAGGCCGGGAGTATTCGGTGGCGGGCGGCGCGGCGTTTCGGCCAAAAATGAGGTCGGCGCCGGCGGTTTGAGCGGCGCGTGAGAACCCTTGCGGGAAAACGGCTTCAACGGCGGGGTCGAAATATCATCCAAAGGGCCGCTTCCTTTTATGGCGTCAGGTGGGGTAGCCGCCTTGGCCGCCTCGTCTTTTTTCTTTCGAAACATCTAGTTTGAGTCCCTGAAATTATATGGCCGGTTTGTTTTTAAATCCCTCGAACAGATGGACCATGGCGGCCGTGGCAACGACGGGGGCCAGCAAATTCACCAGCGGGATCGTCAGCAACACCATTACGACCACGCCGACAATCAACAACTGCCCCCGGTTGGCGCGCCGCATGGACCGCATGGTCTGCACATCGACACGACGAAGCGCCACCAGTTCGAAGTATTCACGCCCTAGAAGATAGCCGTTGGCCGCGTAAAAAACAAAAGGGAATAAAGGCCCCAGCAACAGGAAGACCAATAAGGCGAGGTTAAGAAAAATCATTACCGCCAGAAACCGCGCCGTCACGGCGGCGGTGGCGGAAAAGGGCAGCCCGGTTGTCGGCGCCAGATCCGGGTAGTGCCGGGCTTCGACGGCATCGGCGATGTCATCCAGGTAAAACCCGATGACAGCGCTGATGACGGCGGGAAACAAAAACCAGGTCAGTATCAGGGTGGCCAGGCCGCCGAGAAAATCGATCACCCATTCGAGCCACCAGATGGAGAAAAAGGTTGTCTGCGTTAATAAATACCCGATCCCCGTCCACAGGGCGGCAAGCACGAAGATGGCGGCCAAAATGCTGATCCAGACGACCTTGCGCGTGCGCCGATCGTTGAGCTGAGAGATGCCTTTGGTAAATATTTCTAACATGGCGTATTTATTAATCTAAATTGGCTGGTTGTCCCAACTCTTTATTGTCGCGCCCGGGGCCGCCGTTATACTCGGGAACACGTCTTCGTTTTCTTCCGGAAGCAACCAATGAACACTCCTCTTGAGCCTGCCCTGCCGCCGACAAGCGTTTCTCCATCGAGACGCTTTACGACGACGGGGTTCTGGCGCGCGTTGCCTGCGGGTATGCGCAGGCGGTGGTGGATGTTCCGGCCCCTTGATCTTATGGCCCGCCATTGGCCGATGTTTAAAAAGCGCCGTGGCCTGCTGGTGGTCCGCATGGACGGCATTGGCGATATGGTGCTTTTCCGCCGCGCGCTCGATCATTACGCCGACGTTTTTGGCGTCGATCAATCCGACATTACCGTGCTTGGCTGCAACAGTTGGTCAAAAATTTCCGACGTGGTTTTCGCCGGCTACCGGGTCATTAGCATTGATGAGCATGCCTATTCCCGGCGTCCTTTTTACCGCTTCAAGGTATCGTTATGGGTTCGTAGCCTGGCTCCCGAAATAGCCGTTTGCGATTCCTACATGCGCCGCGCGCTGATGGCCGACAGTCTGGTCTGGATGTCCGGCGCGCCAAAGCAGATCGTGTCCGTTCCTTATGTCAGTGAACGCACCAGGTCAGAGTTCAATTACTACATCAGCGGCGCCGACAACATCATCGACACCGGCCCCTATCCGACGCACGAGGTGGTTCGCCATTTCAGATTTATTTCCGCCGTCGCCGGGCGCACCATCGATGTGCAACCGCCGGTCATTCAATGGCGCGACGACAAGCCGCCCGTTGAAGACGGCGCGCCTTATGTGGTCATGAATACGGGCAGCAACGAGCCGGGGCGGCGCTGGCCGCTTTCCGGTTTTGCCGGTCTCGCCCGGCGGTTTCTTGATGACGGCTACAGGGTCATTTTTTCCGGACAGGCGGGAGAACGCACAGATGACGGGGTCGTTGAGACGCTGACGGGTGAGGATGGGATCATCGATTTGACAGGCAAAACATCCCTGCCCGTATTGCTCGACCTGATGAACCACGCTGCCCTGGTGGTCAGCAACGACACCGGCCCGGCGCATTTGAGCATCGCGCTGGGAACGCCGACGGTGGTTATTGTCGGCGGCGGGCATTTCGGCAGCTTCGTCCCCTACCCCGAAGGCGTTGCCCCGGATACGGCGCGCTTCGTTTTCCAGGAGATGGAGTGTTATCACTGCTTCTGGCGCTGTCATCGCCGGGCCAATAAATTCCAGCTTTTCCCCTGCATCGGCGCCATCAACGAAGACCGTGTTTGGAGCGTCTGCAAAGAGCTGACGGACCAGAGCGCACCATGAAATCGTGGCTCCAGGCCGCCGGGGTTTATCGCGACCCACGGGTTGTGGCCATCTTGTTTTTGGGGTTTTCCAGCGGCTTGCCGTTGTTGTTGGTGTTTTCGACGCTTTCCGTGTGGCTCAAGATGGAAGGCGTATCGCTGACCGCCATCGGGTTGTTTTCCCTGGTTCGCACGCCCTACACCTTTAAATTCCTGTGGGCCCCGGTGATTGACCGGATTTCGCTGCCTTGGCTAACCGGCAAACTCGGCCGACGGCGCGGCTGGGCCATTGTCACGCAGGTCGGGCTGATGGCGTCGATCTTCGCCATGGGTGCCACCAACCCTTCCGAAAACCCGGTCATGACGGCGGTTTTCGCCCTGTTGGTGGCGTTCACGTCGGCGAGCCAGGATATCGTCATCGACGCCTACCGGGTCGATGTGCTGAACGATGACGAACAGGGCGCCGGTGCCGGGGCTGTCGTGCTCGGCTACCGGGTCGGCATGTTGACGGCCGGCGCCGGGGCCTTGTGGCTGGCGTCGGTTTTCTCTTGGGCCCAGGTCTACGCCATCATGGCCGGCCTGGTGCTGATCGGCGTGGCAACGATCCTGTTGGCCCCGGAACCGGCACAAGACACCTCCGTCGGCGCCGCCGAGGCGGAAGAGGAGCACATGGCGCAAAATCTGGCGTCGGGCATGGTTCCGTGGCTGGCGCGGTTTCTGGCGTTTTTTTACGAAGGCGTTATCGCGCCCTTTCGGGATTTCATGAGCCGTTCCGGCTGGGCCGCTGCCTTGGTGTTTATCGCGTTATACAAACTTGGCGAGGCTTACCTGGGCGTCATGGCCGGGCCTTTCTACATCGCTATGGGCTTCAGCACCGTCGAGATCGCCAACATCACCAAGGCGTTTGGTCTTGGCGCCATCATCGCCGGCGGGCTGATCGGCGGCATCATGGTCAACCGCCTAGGCATTATGCGGAGCCTGATGATCTGTGGCGTCCTGCAAATCGCCGGTACGCTGATGTTCGTCCTTCAGGCCAAGGTCGGCCACAGCGTGCCGATGTTGATGGTGACGATCGCATCCGAGAACATCACGTCCGGCATGGCGACGTCGGCTTTTGTCGCCTATCTGTCGTCGCTTTGTCATCAGGCGTATACGGCGACGCAGTATGCGCTGCTGAGCTCGTTGACGGCCTTTACCCGCGACGTGCTGGCGGCCAGCGCCGGTTGGGTCGCCGACATTGTTGATTGGGCCGGGTTCTTTTTAATAAGCGCCCTGTTGGCCGTTCCGGGGCTTTTGGTTTTGTTGTGGTTGATGCGACGGACAAAGGTTGAAGCGGAAACCTAACCCTTGATGGCGCTTTCAAGCGCCCCTTCGACGGCCTCCAGGGGGATCGACCGCATTTCCCTGCCGCTGAAATCCTGCGCCTGAACGATACTCAGCCTGTCCGTCATCGGCATGAATTTACCGGGTCTGGTAGGGCCGTACAAAATGACCACCGCTACCCCGCCGATGGCGAACATATGCCCGGTTCCTGAATCATTGGATAGGGCGGCAATCAGTTGGCTTGCCATGGCGATGCTCAACATCGGAGAAAACAAATGATCGCCCCCGGCCCGGTCATCCTGAAGCGGGAACAGCGCATCGGGAACGCTGGCGCGGATCTGGTCCCGCCAGTCGAGTTCTTTGGGACCGAGGAAAAACACCGGCACACGGCCTTTTTCTTTTTGCCGCCGCGCCAGCTCGATAAAATTTTCCAGCGGCCAGCACTTCGGTGGCCCGCCGGAGCCAGGGGCGAAGCCGACATAGTCGGGTCCTTGAGGCAATAATGCCCGTGCCAGATCAACCGTTTCCGGCCTCAGCTTCAGGTCGAGGGTTGGGGCTGAGGGAAATTCCCTGCCGCTGGCCAGTTCCAGCAGATCGAGCAATTGCCGCTGCATGGTCTTGGGGAATGTGTAGCCCTTGTTGGGTTTCCGGCTGGACAACAAAAACCCGGCGGCGGGGGAAATAAACTTTTTGTGCGCAACCCGGAACAGGGACAAGCTGGTCCAGAAAATTCGCTGCGTATCGATAATCAGATCGAACCGCCGCCCCGCCAGCGGCCCGCCGGAATGACCGGTTAAAAGTTCTTTTGCGGAGACACCGACGCCGGCGTTTTCAATGATTTCGTCGATCAGTCCGTCGGCCAGCTCGGCCATGATGCCTGAATAGACGCTGTCTTCGCGTCCCGCCAGCCAGGTGATCCGGGCGTCGGGGAAGGCCTGGCGCAAACCCCGCACGAACGGCAGCTTAAGAAGGCTGTCGCCGATGCGGTCAAACCCGACATAGACCAAAACACTGGATGGAGGTTTTCCCATCATGCCTACCGGTTAGCACAAGCGTTAAGGCGGCGAAAGAGGTTGCGATTGATAGCGCCGCCAAATCCCCTGTGTTAAGGTCGGGTAACTTTTCTTTTTCCGGTTTGGCAATAATGTCCGTAACCCCTGCTGCCTCTTCCCGTCTCGCCCCCTCGCCGCCCGAGGGCGAGCCTGGTCCGAAAAAAAGTCACGGCAAGGAAACCGTGACCCCGATGATGGTGCAGTTCCTTGAGATCAAACGCGCCCATCCCGACAGCTTGTTGTTTTATCGCATGGGCGATTTTTATGAGATGTTTTTTGATGACGCGGTCCAGGCCGCCGGTGCCCTTGATATCGCCCTGACCAAGCGTGGCAAGCATCTGGGCGACGACATCCCCATGTGCGGGGTTCCCGTTCACAGCCATGAAAGCTATCTCAACCGGCTCATCCGCCAGGGATTTAAAGTCGCCGTCTGCGAGCAGATCGAAGATCCGGCGGAAGCCAAAAAACGCGGCGCCAAATCCGTCGTAAACCGCGAGGTCCAGCGCGTCGTGACGCCGGGGACGCTGAGCGAAGAAGTGCTGCTCGATGCGCGCCGAAACAATTATCTGACTGCCGTCGCCGAGGCCGGCGGCAGCGTCGGCCTGGCCTGGATCGACATGTCGACGGGCGACCTTCTTACTCAAGGCTTGGAAACGGGTGGCCTGGATGCGGCGTTGGCTCGCATCGCGCCCGGTGAATTGCTGGTGTCGGATGCTTTGTTGCAGAACCCGGCCTTGTTCGAGACTTTTGCCGACTGGAAAGAAAGTTTAAGCCCCCTGCCAGCCAGCCGCTTCGACAGCGCCAATGGCGAAAAACGCCTGCACGCGCTGTACGGGGTCAAGGCACTGGATGCCTATGGCGATTTTTCCCGGGCCGAACTGGCGGCGGCCGGGGCGTTGGTCGATTACCTGGAACTGACGCAAAAAGGCCGCCTGCCCCGCATCTCCGCGCCCCGGCAAATTTCCCTGGATAGCGTCATGGAAATCGATGCCGCCACCCGGCGCAACCTGGAACTGACGCAGAGCCTGTCGGGAGCCGTCAAAGGCAGCCTGCTGGATGTCATCGACAAGACGGTCACCGGGCCGGGTGCGCGCTTGTTAGGCTCCTATCTGGCGGCGCCGTTGACCGACCCCGGCGAAATCGGGCGTCGTCTTGATACGGTCGAATTCTTTGTTGATGGGGAAAAGCCCCGCCAAGACGTGCGCGGTGTTTTGAAACACACGCCGGATATCGAACGCGCCCTGTCGCGCCTGACATTGGGACGCGGCGGCCCGAGGGATCTGTCCGCCGTCGCGGGCGGCCTTCTGGCGGCGGCGAAAATCCGTGGTATTCTTGAGGGGCTGGAATCCAGCGCGCCGATAGCGATGCCGGAAGGAATTTCCGAGGCCGTTCAGGGCATCGGCCACCACGAAGAATTGACGGATCGCTTTGCCCGCGCGCTCGATGATGGGCCGCCGATTTACGCCCGCGACGGCGGCTTTATCGCCAAGGGATATTCAGCCGAGCTGGATGAATTCCGCGGCCTCAGGGATGAAAGCAAGCGCCTGATTGCCGGGCTGCAAAGCCGTTATGTGATTGAGGCCGGTATTGCGGCGCTCAAGGTCAAACACAACAACGTGCTGGGCTACTTCATCGAGGTTCCGGCGAAGCAGGCCGACAAGATTCTGTTGGGCGCGGAAGGTCCGTTCATTCATCGCCAGACCATGGCCAATGCGGTTCGCTTTTCGACCGTGGAGCTGAGCGAGCTTGAGGGCAAAATCTCCAAGGCGGCGGACCAGGCGCTGGCCCTGGAACTTGAATTGTTTGCCGATCTTGTCGGTGAGGTGACCGGGCGTGCGGAGGCCATCGCGCTGGCGGCATCGTCGCTGGCCCGCCTCGATGCTGCCTGCGGACTGGCGAGCCTGGCCGTCGAGCGGCGCTATCGTCGGCCCGTGGTCGATGACAGCACCGATTTTCATATTACCGCCGGCCGCCATCCGGTGGTTGATGCGGTGTTGGAAGGAACCGGCGACGGCGCCTTTGTCGCCAACGACTGCGAGCTATCCGGCGACGGTGGTTTTCTGTGGCTGTTGACGGGCCCCAACATGGCCGGCAAAAGCACGTTTCTCAGGCAAAACGCCCTGATCGCCGTGCTCGCGCAAATGGGCTCCTTTGTCCCGGCCGAGGCGGCCAAAATTGGTGTCGTCGATCGGCTTTTTTCCCGCGTCGGCGCCGCCGATGATCTGGCCCGCGGGCGCTCCACGTTCATGGTCGAAATGGTTGAAACGGCGGCGATCCTCAATCAGGCGGGGCCAAGGGCGCTGGTTATTCTCGATGAAATCGGCCGCGGCACGGCAACCTTTGACGGCCTTTCCATTGCCTGGGCGGTGGTCGAGCACCTGCATGAGGTCAACCAATGCCGGGCGCTGTTCGCCACCCATTACCATGAATTGACGGCGCTGGCGGCCAAGCTCAAGGGACTTCAGTGTTACACCATGCGGGTCAAGGAGTGGCAGGGTGATGTTGTTTTCCTGCACGAAGTGGCGCACGGCACCGCAGATCGTTCTTACGGCATCCATGTCGGTGAAATGGCCGGGTTGCCGAAAAGCGTCGTCCAGCGGGCGACGGACGTCCTCAAGACGCTGGAAAAGGGGGAGCAATCTTCCGCCGTGACCAAACTGGCCGATGATTTGCCGTTGTTTCAGGCCTTCGGCGGCGAGGCGGACGGGGGCAGCGCTGTTCCTGACCCGCTGCAAGAAGCCCTGGGGGCGATTGATGCCGACGCCCTGGCGCCGAAGGATGCGCTTGAGCTGATTTACCGCTTAAAGGGCCTGCTTAATTCCGGAGAATGATTCGATGTCGAATCGTTTTTTGAATCATGCTTTCTTGCGCGATTTTTGCCTATAATAATTGAGTTATTTAATTAGTCTTAGTTCTTCTTGTGATGAAGTGTCCATGGTATTTTTATTTTATTTCAAATGGTTGAATGGATTTTTAATTAGATAGTTTAAAATATTCTTATTTAAAATGGCCGGTTTCATGATGGGAGGGTAAAAAACCAAAAACATAGAGATTGTTTTGCATCAGAAAATATAGAGATTGTTTTGCATAAGAAACGAGTTTTTCTGCCGTGCCGGCTTGCCCCCTGATCCCGGCTTGCGCCCGGCGTCTTTATTCAGCGGGGCTTTAACGGAAGAGGCAGCGCGGTTATATAAAGAGCTTAAACCATGACAGACATAGCCAACCCCCGCGAAATTATTGACCGCCAGGCGCTTCTGGTTGAGCTGGAAGAGCTTGTCGGCTGGTCCGGCTATACCCCGAAAACGCAAAGCCAGGTCCTTGAAATCTTTAAAAAGACCCAGTCCAGGGGCTGGAACGAGGTCCGCCGCCGCTTCGAAGATGAAGGCGCGAGCAGCCGCGATGTCGTGCGCGCCAATGCCTATCTGGTCGATCAGCTGATCCGCTCGATTTATGATTTCGGCCTTAAAAGCGTCTATCCCGCCGCCAATCCGACGACCGGCGAGTTGCTGAGCATCACCGCCACCGGCGGCTATGGCCGGGGTGATCTGGCGCCGTTTTCCGATATCGACCTGATGTTTTTGCTGCCCTACAAACTGACCGCCCATTCCGAGCAGATAGTGGAATACGTTCTCTATACCCTGTGGGATTTGGGGCTCAAAGTCGGGCACGCCACCCGCACGGCCAGCGAAGCCATTCGTCTGGCCCGCGAAGACATGACCATCCGCACCAGCTTGTTGGAAGCGCGCTGGCTTTGGGGCGACAAGAAGATGTTCGGCGAGTTCAAAAAAAGGTTCCGCTCGGAAATTACCGACGGCACGGGGCATATTTTTGTCGAAGCCAAGCTGGCCGAACGCGACAACCGTCACGACCGTATGGGCGACACCCGCTATGTGCTGGAGCCCAACATCAAGGAAGGCAAAGGCGGACTGCGCGACCTGCATACGCTGTTCTGGATTGCCAAATACCTGTTCTCCGTCGATGACGTCGAAGGCCTCAAGGAGCAGGGCGTGCTGACCGCCGATGACGTCAAACTGTTCACCCGGGCCGAGGATTTTTTATGGACGGTCCGCTGCCATCTTCATTATCTGTCCGGCCGCCCCGAAGAGCGCCTGACCTTCAATATCCAAAACGAAATTAGCGAGCGCATGAAGTATACCGACAGCACCGGCATCCAGGGGGTCGAGCAGTTTATGAAGGATTATTTCCTGGTCGCTAAAGACGTCGGCGATTTGACCCGCATTATCTGCGCCGTGCTCGAAGATCAGCACCAGAAATCCCGCCGCCGGTTCCGCTTGCCGGGCTTTGCCACCAGAAAACGCCACATCGAAGGGTTTCTGGTTGATGGCGACCGGCTCAATGCGGAAGACAAGGACACCTTCCGGCGCCATCCGGTGAAAATTCTAAAGCTGTTTTATTTGGCCCAGGTCCATCAACTGGATATCCACCCCAATGCCCTTCGCCTGGTCACCCAGAACCTCCATCTGATTGATGAGGCCATGCAAATTGACGAAGAGGCCAATCACCTGTTCATGGACATGCTGGTCGGGGCGAGCCCGGAAGTGACCCTCATGCGCCTCAACGAGGCCGGCGTACTGGGTCTGTTTTTGCCGGATTTCGGCCAAGTCGTGGCGCAGATGCAATATGACATGTACCACGTCTATACGGTCGATGAGCACACCATCCGCGCCATCGGAATCCTGAAAGGCATCGAAGACGGTCGCCTGAAAGAAGACTTGCCCGTGTCGTGCTCGGTAATCGGCGAGGTGCAATCGCTGCCGGCGCTTTATGTCGGGGTGCTGTTACACGACATCGCCAAGGGCCGGGGCGGCGATCATTCCGAGCTGGGCGCGGAAGTGGCGCTCGAACTGGGGCCGCGCCTGGGGCTTAGCGAATGGGAAACAGAGACCGTATCGTGGCTGGTACGCCATCACTTGTTAATGAGCAACACGGCGATGAAGCGCGATCTCGACGATCCTAAAACCGTCAGTGATTTTGCCGCCGTGGTGCAATCACCGGAACGCCTGCGTTTGTTGTTGATTCTGACCGCAGCCGATATCCGCGCCGTCGGGCCGAATGTCTGGAACGCCTGGAAGGCGGGATTGCTGAGGGATCTGTATTACCGGGCCCTGGAAGAACTGACCGGCGGGCTGGCCAGCGAACGCCTGTCCGAACGGATCGCGCACGTGCTGGCGGGTCTAAGGGAAACGCTTTCCGACTGGCCCGAAGACGATATCCAGGCGCACCTTGATCGCGGACATGCAAAATACTGGCTGTCATTCAACACCGATACCCTTGCCCACCACGCCAACATGATCCGTGACGCCCACGCCAAGGGCTTGATGCTTCATATAGAAAGCCGGGTCGAAGCGGACCGGGATGTTACCGAGGTTATTATCTACACTCAGGACCATCCGGGCGTTTTCGCCGCCATCGCCGGCGCCATGTCCTTGGGTGGCGCTTCCATCGTCGATGCCAAAATCGCCACGTTGGCGAACGGCATGGCGCTGGATACGTTCTGGGTCCAGGATTCAAACGGCGATGCTTTTGCCGACAAGGGGCGGTTGAAGCGGTTGCTTGCCCGCATCGAAGACGCCCTTTCCGGGCGCATCAAACCGGCCCGCGAGCTAAAGAGCGCGCAGGAAAAAGCATTGCCGAGCCGGATCGGGGCTTTCAAGGTGCCGGCGCGTGTGCTGATCGACAACAAGGCGTCCAACAGCCACACGGTCATTGAGATCAACGGCCGCGACCGCCCCGGCTTGCTGCATGATTTGACGGCGGCCTTGACCACATCGGGCATGCAGATCGCCAGCGCCCATATTTCCACCTATGGCGAGCGTGTCGTCGATGTTTTTTACATCAAGGACATCTTCGGGCTGAAAGTGGACAACGAAGAAAAAATCAAGGCGCTGCACGCCAGCCTTCTGGAAATTGTTTCTTCCTCCTCCGCGTCCGAGCAAGACCCTGGGCAGGGCAAGGCCGTTGCCAAGGAAGAAGTGAAGGCTGCCGGTTAAAACCGCCGCCTTTTCGCCGCCACAAAAAACCGCTATTTAATACCAAGATGCAGTGATAATGGCCCATAGAGACACCATTCCAAGGTTTTCGGCAAGGAGCACGCGGCGTGACGATGCGGTGCATCGTGAGGCGTGCGCGACGCTGTCCGAAAGCCTTGGAATGGTGCCGTTCCGGTCGTCCATGCGGCCCGCCGGAGGGCGTCAGAAACGCTTGCCGATGTCCCACATCGCCTGCGCGCCCCTTCCTGCCCAGCGGACCCCATGGACGATCTCTATGGGTCATTATCACTGCATCTTGGTATAAACAGGCATGGGGCTTCTTAAATCCATTGCCACCGTCGGCAGTTTCACCCTGGTTAGCCGGGTTCTTGGTTTTATCAGGGATATCCTGATCGCCGGGTTGTTGGGCGCGGGCACATTGGCCGACGTCTTTTTTGTCGCCTTCAAGTTGCCGAACCTGTTCCGGCGGCTGTTTGCCGAAGGTGCGTTTAACGCTGCCTTTGTGCCGATCTTTTCGGGCCTGATCGAGGCAGATGGCAAAGACGCTGCCCAGGACTTCGCCGAAGAAGCGTTGGCAGGGCTTTTATGGACCCTGCTTGGTTTTGTCGTGTTGTTCGAATTGCTGATGCCGTTCATCATGGTCGGGTTCGCACCGGGGTTTATGGGTGATCCGGCAAAATTCGATCTGGCAGTGCTGCTGACGCGTATTACTTTTCCGTATTTGTTATTTATTTCGCTGGTGTCGTTAATGGGCGGCGTGTTGAATTCGCTGGGCCGCTTTGCTGCCGCCGCAGCGACGCCGATCTTTCTCAATATCTGCCTGATCGGCGCCATTCTTGTCCTCACGCCCATGATGCCGACAGCTGCGCACGCGCTTTCATGGGGCGTTGCCGGGGCCGGTCTGGTTCAATTCGTCTGGCTATATCAGGCCTGCGCCCGCGCCGGGATGCGGCTCCGTTTTCGCCGGCCAAGAATGACGGAGCGGGTAAAGACGCTGTTGTTTCGCATGCTGCCGTTGGCCGTTGGCGCGGGCATCTATCAGGTTAATCTGTTGATCGATACTATTCTGGCGTCGTTGCTGCCGGACGGCTCCATCTCGTATCTGTTTTTTGCCGACCGGTTAAACCAGTTCCCCTTGGGCGTCATCGGTTTGGCGGTCGGCACGGCGTTGTTGCCGCTGTTGTCCAGGCAGGTCAAGCGGGGCGAGCACGAAGCCGCCATTCACAGCCAGAACCGGGCATTGGAATTTTCCCTGTTACTGACATTACCGGCGGCCGCCGCATTAATGGTAATTGCCGAGCCG
>LFEN01000029.1 GCA_001510075.1 Alphaproteobacteria bacterium casp-alpha2 | reverse complement strand
ATCTTGCTCTAGCAATTACCGCCGTCGAAAAGGACTTAGATGCTCTGTCTCTGATGGAAGTGCATCTGGAACAAGCAATAGACCGCTTGGAATTACGGTGACAGTGCACTTAATTGCGGAATTGAAATATGGAGAGTTAAGTGCACTGTCACCGTAATTTTGTCAGGGGATCGGAAATTGCGTCTCGACCTGCAAATTCTAAAACGTTATTCTTTCTCATAGTGGCGTATCTCCTTTGGTTGGTTTTGATGTCTTGCAACAACAAGTCAACCTGATACGCCGCTTCAATTCAAATGTTCAAACACCAGATTCGGTGATAACTCAGCGCCATGCGAAAATCGATTTTGATAATGATCATATTGCTGGTCTGTTTAATTATCCCCTCGGCAGAAGCGGGCGAGGTCTCGGGCAAGGCTCGGGTGATCGACGGTGATACGATAGAGGTGGCGGGTCAACGGATCGATCTCTACGGGATCGACGCACCGGAATTGACCCAGACATGCCGCTGGCCGAACAATGAAATTCCCTGCGGCAACATATCTCGGACGGCGCTGCTCGATCTCGTCGCGACGACCCCGGTGGTCTGCTCCCGGCGTCTACGAAAGGGTGACGGAAGCTGGGTCGCGATCTGTACCGCCGATGGTTTCGATGTCGGTCGCAATATGGTGCACACCGGATGGGCGCTGGCAATTTCCGGTCAATCAAAAGCCTATGCGGCGACAGAAAAAACTGCCCGCAAAGGCAAGCGGGGTCTGTGGAGAGGGCAGTTTGTGCCGCCCTGGGAGTGGCGCCGGCAACAGTGACCCCAGCCACACCCTTATAGTACGTCCTGTGTGGATGGCTCCCGCGTTGCAAGGACTTTTTGACGTCGTAGCGGCCAAGTCAGGTACAGTCTTGTGTACGGCCTGTTGATGCGGTGCTGTTGAACCGCTGGCCCTGATGGTATCCGTGGATCGGGTCCCTATCTGCTTTGCGGGCTCGAACACCCTGGACATTCGTCGGGTTGTCCCGATCCCCGGTCTGACCGGTTTGCCATCAGAATTACGGTGACAGTGCACTTAATTGGCTCTCGCGCCAATTTCACATAGCCTCCAAGCATGGCTCGACTTGCACGCATTGTTCTTCCCGGCATTCCCCACCATGTGACCCAACGGGGCAATGGACGGAATTACGGTGACAGTGCACTTAATTGCGGAATTGAAATATGGAGAGTTAAGTGCACTGTCACCGTAATTCCATCGTCGTGGCCGTCATAATTCCACTTCCTGCAGATAATCAGGCACGACGGCATTCCAGCCCAAATGATCGTCGATCTTCATTTTAAGTGACGATGCGGCTTCGGGTTCTCCATGCGTGATAAATGTTTGGCGCGGCGGTTCCTGAAAATGCCCCAGCCATTCCAGTATTTCGCCATAGTCGGCATGGGCGGATGTGTTGTGCAATGCTTCCACCCGTGCCCGTACCGGCCACATCCGGCCGTGAATCTTGATTTCCTGTTCGCCGTGCACCAGTCGCGCGCCCCGTGTTCCGGCCGCCTGATAGCCCGTAAAGAGGATGGCGTTGCGCGCATCACCGATGAAATGTTTCAAGTGGTGCAAAACCCGCCCGCCCGTGGCCATGCCACTGGCCGATATGATCACCGCAGGCATGCCGTTGTGATGATCCAACGCTTTCGACTCTTCCGCCGTGTGAACATATTGCGCAACCTGACACACATCGGCGCACAGTTTTTCCGACAGGCGATGTTCGTTTTTGTGCTTTTGTAAAAGTTGCGTGGCATTAATGGCCATCGGGCTGTCAAGAAAGACCGGAACCGAGGCTGGTATCGCGCCCGCCTTTTTAAGCTCATAAAGGTAATAAAGAATGGTTTGCGTCCGCCCGACGGCAAAGGCCGGGATAATGACGGAGCCTCCGTTTGCCACGGCGTTCCTGATGGTCTCGCCAATTTTATCCGGCGGGTTGCTATCCCTGTGCAACCTGTCGCCATAGGTAGATTCGACGACCAGATAATCCGCCGGTTGCGGATGCGCCGGGGGGGTCATAACAGGATCATCGGCGCGGCCAAGATCGCCGGAGAACAGAATAGATGTCTGCCCATCACTGACCCGAACAAAAGCCGATCCCAGAATGTGGCCGGATCGGGACAGGGTGAAAGTTAAACCGTTATCAAGATCATGAGTCTTGTCAAAATCCACAACCTTGAATCGATCCAGAGACTTGTCCGCGTCTTTTTGTGTGTACAGCGCCAAGGCCGGTTTGTGTTTGGTATAGCCATAGCGGTTGGCCCGGTCGGCTTCCGCTTCCTGAAGATAGCCGCTATCGGGCAACAGTATGGAACAGAGATCAAATGTTGCCCCGGAGCAGTAGATTTTTCCCTTAAAGCCGCGTTTAACCAGCAGCGGAATATAACCGCTGTGGTCGATATGGGCATGGGTCAACAGCACGGCATCAATGGAAGCCGGGTCAACCGGCAGTTTTCCCCAGTTCCGCAACCGTAGTTCCTTCAACCCCTGAAACAGGCCGCAATCAACGAGGATTTTCTTGCCTGCATGCTCGAGCAGATACTTGGAGCCCGTCACCGTTCCTGTTGCACCTAAAAACGTCAGTTTCATGAACGCCTATCCCCTTTCCCAAGAAGGATACGCTGCCCGGCGCGTAGCGGCTAGCCCTTCGCCACCACCCCAAACAATTCGCGCCTAAGAAAATTTTTCTGCAGCGCATCGAGCGTCGCCTGGCGGCGTTCGAGGAGGCTCGTGGCGCCTTCTTCGCCGTGGACGCGGACGAATTCATCCTTGTTGGCTTTTTCGAGTTCGAACATCTTGGCGAAGGTTTCGGCGTAATCCGCCGTCTGGTCGATGTGTTCGGTGATCTGCCAGCCGGTTTGTTCGAGCATGTCGGGGTAGGGGGTATCGGTTTCGATGAAGGTCGGCCCACCGGCGGCGGCTTGCCGGTAGTCGGCGGCTGAAAGATCGGGCGCGATGAGGATGACGGAGAAGACCATTTTGCCGTCAGCGGCGATGACCTGGCGGCACTGTTCCAGCACGGCTTGTTTTTCGACCAGACAGCACAGCACGTCGGAATGATAGATCGCATCGAAGGAAGCTTCTTGAAAAGGTAGCGCCGTGCCGTCGGCCTGGGCTATTTGGCAGGTGTCGTTTAAGCCGTCCTTTTGGGCGCGTTGTTTCGCCACCTTGAGGCCTTCAAAGGGGAGGTCGGTGAGGACAGAGTCGCAACCGCTCACTTGCGCCAGATATAGCCCCGGCCAGCCGGAACCGGACCCGATATCCAGCAGGCGCCTACCGGGTTTGAGGTCCAGTAATTCGACAATTTGCCGCGTTTCGTCTTTCGTCGTCCAGCTGGTGCAGCCGTAATCGCAGCCGCAAACGGCGCGTTCTATTTCCAGCATGGTGTCAGACGAAGATAAATGTGCGTAGGTGCGCGAGAAGCGTTCAATCAGGGCCTGTTCATCGGGGTTGCGGGGCATGTTTTCCCTGTTGTTTTATTTACCACAGAGCACACAGAGAGCACAGAGAAGGAAAAAAGGGAATTGAGAAATGCGCCGAAGGCGCGAAAGAGTACTTTGTCTTCTATCCGCTTTCTTCTCTGTGGTCTCTGTGGTTCAATTTCTTTTATTCCTCGTCGGAACGAACCCGGACATATTCGCCCGGCGCGTTGCACAGCGCTTTCAGCTCGCCGGAACCCGGCTTGCGGGCCTTGATTTTTTTCTCGTTCTTGGCAGCGTTTTGATGCGTCCACTTGTCCCAGTCGGGCCACCACGAACCTTCGTGTTGGGTGGCGGCGTTGAACCACGCGTCCGGCTTTTTCGGGTTTTTCTTTTTGCCGTCGCTGGACCAATAGCAGTATTTCTTCGCCGCCGGCGGGTTGACGATGCCGGCGATATGGCCGGATGCCGAGAGGACGAACTTGACCGGGCCGGAATACTGATTGACCGCCGCATAGGTCGATTGCCACGGCGCAATGTGGTCTTCGCGGGTGGAAATGATGTAGGTCGGGACTGTTATTTTGCTCAAATCAAGCGCCACGCCGTCGAGCGTAATCCCGCCCGGCTCGACCAGCTTGTTTTCCAGGTACATCTTGCGCAGATAGAACGAGTGCATGGCCGGCGTCATCCGCGTCGCGTCGGAATTCCAGTACAGCAAATCAAACGGGAAGGGGTCTTTGCCCAACAGGTAATTATTGACGACAAACGACCAGATCAAATCGTTGCCGCGCATCATGTTGAACGTCGTCGCCATGTGCGCGCCTTCCAGATAGCCCTTTTTGTCCATCTTCTTTTCCAGGCTGTCGAGCTGTTCTTCGTCGATGAAGACGCCGAGCTCGCCGGGGTCGGAAAAATCGACCATGGCCGTGAAAAAGGTTGCCGTTTTGATGCGATCATCCTTCTTGGCCGCCATGTAGGCCAGGGTGCACGCCAACAGCGTGCCGCCGAGGCAGTAACCGACGACGTTGATCTTGTCTTCGCCGGTGGCTTTTTCAATGGCTGCAATAGCTGCCAGCGGGCCTTCCAGCATGTAGTCGTCGAAGGTTTTATGGGCCAACTTTTCGTCCGGGTTGACCCAGGAAATAACAAATACGGTATGGCCCTGATCGACCGACCATTTGATAAAGGAGTTTTCCGGCCTGAGATCGAGAATGTAATATTTGTTGATCCAGGGCGGCATGATCAGCAGCGGCGTTTTGTTGACGGTTTTGGTCGAGGGGTCGAACTGGATCAGTTCCATCAAATCGTTGCGATAGACCACCTTGCCTTTTGATGTGGCGACGTTCTTGCCGACCTCGAAGGCGTCTTCGTCGGTCATGCGGATTTTCAGCTGTCCTTTGCCTTCATCCAGGTCATGAAGAAGATTCTTCAAGCCGTTGAGAAGATTCTCGCCCTTGCTTTCCACCGTCGCGCGCAGAACTTCCGGGTTGGTCAGGGCGAAATTGCTTGGCGACATGGCCTCGGTGAACTGGCGGGTATAAAAATCGACCTTCTGGGCGTCCTTGTCGCTGAGGCCTTCAACGTCGCCGACGGTCGATTGCAACCACCTGGAGGTCAATAAATAGGACTGTTTGATATAGTCGAAAACGTCGTTTTCGTTCCAGGCGTCGTCCTTGAAACGACGGTCGCCTTTGTCCGGCTCGACGCTGTTAGCTGCCTCGCCGCCCATCATGCGGGCCGCCGAGTTTTGCCACAACGACACATAGTCCTGCCACAGCGCCATATTGGCCTGCACCATTTTCGCCGGGTCGGCCATCATGCGCGACGTCATTTCCATGAACGCGCCGCCGATATTAAGCGGGTCTTTGTCGGTCGGGCCTTGATCTTCAGCCCCGGAGTTCATTTGGGTAGACTGGCGGGATAGGAAATCGGCGAGCAGTTTTTGGCTGCTTTCGGCAATTTCCATCATGGAACGGGTGAATTCTTCCGAGCCGGGAAAGGATTCGTCGGGGCGTGGTTGATCGTTCATTTCAAACCTTTATGATCGACGGACGTTTGGATTGGAGTAAAATAGCATATTCCGGCGGGAAAATCCCGCTTTATGTTGCACCGCAATATGACAGCCGGGCGGGTTTGTAAACATCTATTAACCTTTATCGGTAATGGTGCATGATAGGAAGAATTCCGACGCCCGGATTTCGGCAATAATAGGGAGCCAGCAAGAATGGCTAAATATAATCATGGCGCAGGCTTGCGCAAAAATTCCTTCAGGGTCACGCTGCTGACCGGCGTTTTCCTCGGCACATCCGTCCTTGGCGCCTGTTCAAGCGTTCCCGACGCCATCAACCCGGTTGAATGGTACAAGGGCACGGTCGACCTGTTCGCCGGCGACAAAGCGGCCAAAGACCAAGCCGATGGCAAAACCGGTGGCCTCGCCGCTGAGCGGGGCAAAGCGCCGCCGGGATCGGACAAATCATTTCCCAATCTGGCCTCCGTCGATCAACAGGCCAGCGCCCGCGATAAAAAAGGCGGCGGCCTGAGCGCCGATACCGAGCGTCCCAAGTATGCACCTGCGATCCGCCGCCAGGGCCAATCGACGGAAGCGCCGGCGGCCCCTGCGATTGCTGCAGCTGCTCCAAAATCGGTTGTCGCCGCCACCCAGCCGCCGCCGCCCGCCGTGCCGAGCGTGCCGGTGACACCGGTTCCCATGAGTGCACCGGGCGTGGTGGCGAAAGCATCGCCGACAACGCCAATACTGGCGCCGCCGAATTTGACCATTGAACAAAGGGACGTCGAGCAAAGGCTGGCCCGGCAACTGGCGGAAATTCGCGCCGAGGCTGAGGTCGGTAGCGCCAACACGCGCTTTGCCGCACCGGGTGCTGCGCCTTCCGGGCAACAGGGCACCATTGTTATTTCATCTGATGGCGTCGAAAACGCCAGCGCCGCCATGGAGATGGCAGCCCGGGCGGAAACCATGCCGATGACGCAATCACCGCCGTCTTCGGCCAGCGCCAGCAACATGGTTAATACGCCCATGACGGGGGCCGTCACCAAGGTGGCGACGATCCTGTTCGATAACGGCTCATCGCGCCTCAAGGCCAATGACAAGCAGATTTTAAGCGCCGTCAAACGCCTGCAAAAGAAGCGCGGCGGGACCATCCGTATCGTCGGCCACGCCAGCACGCGAACCCGTAACATGGCGCCGATCAAACACATGATGGCGAACTTCAAAATCTCCATTGACCGGGCCGACCGGGTGGTTGGCGAACTGGTGCGGCTGGGGCTGAAGAAGCAAAATATCGAGGTTGCCGCCGTTTCGGACCGGCAGCCGATTTATTACGAATTCATGCCATCGGGAGAGGCCGGAAACCGTCGGACCGAGATTTTCCTCGTTAACTGATTTCCTTCTGGTATGTGAGAGCGATGGAAAAGGAATTCCATAAAATCGGGCTGTTGCCGCCGTACGTGTTCGCCGAAGTGAACGCCATGAAGGCGCGCGCGCGCGCCGATGGGGCGGATATCATCGACTTCGGCATGGGCAATCCCGATCTTCCGACACCGCCCCATATCGTCGAGAAACTGGTTGAGGCGGTGCAGGACCCCAAGACCCACCGCTATTCCCAATCGCGCGGTATTCCGGGCCTGAGAAAGGCCGTGGCCACCTATTACGGGCGGCGCTTCGGGGTCGATGTCGATCCGGAAACGGAAACCATCGTGACGCTTGGCTCGAAAGAGGGGCTGGCGAACCTGTCGTCCGCCATCAGCAATCCCGGCGACATCTTCCTGGTGCCCAATCCGTCTTATCCGATCCATCCGTTCGGGTTTGTTATCGCCGGCGCCGGGATCAGATCCATTCCCGTCGGGCCGGAAGAAGATTTGATGCAGGCGTTGCGCGACGCCGTCGAGAATTTATCGCCTAAGCCCAAAGCCGTGGTGTTGAACTATCCCAACAACCCGACGGCCAAGGTGGTGGGGCTGGATTTCTATGAAGAGGTGGTGGATTTCTGCCTGCACCACGGAATTTATATTCTCTCCGACATCGCCTATTCGGAAATTTATTTCGACGGCAACCCGCCACCGTCGATCCTGCAAATCAAGCGCGCCTGGGATATCGCCGTGGAATTTTCGTCGATGAGCAAAACCTATTCCATGCCCGGCTGGCGCATCGGGTTTGCCACCGGCAACAAAAAACTGATCGCGGCGCTGGCCAGGATCAAATCCTATCTTGATTACGGCGCTTTCACGCCGATCCAGGTCGCCGCCACCGCGGCCCTGAACGGCCCGCAGGATTGCGTCGAGGAAGTTCGAGGTATTTATAAAGCCAGGCGCGATGTGCTGATTGACGGCCTTGGCGCCGCCGGATGGGTCGTGCCGTCGCCGCCGGCGACGATGTTCGCCTGGGCGCCGATCCCGCCGGATTTTGCCGCCCTGGGTTCGCTGGAATTTTCCAAACTTCTGTTAAGCGAGGCCGAGGTTGCGGTGTCGCCGGGCATTGGCTTCGGCGAAAGCGGCGAGGGGTATGTCCGCATCGCGCTGGTTGAAAACCAACAGCGCATTCGCCAGGCTATCCGCAACATCAAGACGTTTCTGCGTGGCCACGATCAGGCCCCCCCGAACAAGGGCGCAAAGCAGGCCGCGTCGTAATGAAAAGACCGCTGAAAATTGGTATCGCCGGCTTGGGTACGGTCGGCGTCGGTACGGTGCGCATGGTGCAGGAACATGGCGCCAGCTTGTCTTTGAGCGCCGGTCGGGACATCAAAATCTCGGCTGTTTCGGCGCGCGATAAAAAGGCCGAGCGCGGCATCGACCTCGGATCGTACAAATGGCTCGACAACGCCCTTGATTTAGCCACCGAGCCGGATGTCGATGTCGTCGTCGAATTGATCGGCGGCGCCGACGGCATCGCCAAAGAGCTTTGCCAGGCCGCCATCGCTAACGGCAAACACGTTGTCACGGCGAACAAGGCGATGATCGCTCATCACGGCACGGCGCTGGCGCATGCTTGCGAAGCGGCCGGTGTGTCTTTTGCTTATGAAGCCGCCGTCGCCGGGGGCATTCCGATTATAAAATCTCTTCGCGAGGGTCTGGCGGGAAACCGCATCAGCCGCGTCTACGGCATCCTCAACGGCACCTGTAATTACATTTTGTCGGCGATGGCCACCGACGGCCGGGAATTCGACGACGTGCTTAAGGAATGTCAGCAATTGGGCTACGCCGAAGCCGATCCCAGCTTCGACATCGACGGCATCGATGCGGCGCACAAGCTGGCGATCCTGGCCAGCGTCGCCTTCGGCAGCGAGCTGAATTTCGACGCTGTCCATATCGAAGGCATCCGCCACGTTTCCCTGATGGATATGCAATTCGCCGACGAACTGGGATACCGCATCAAGCTTTTGGGCATTGCCTCGGTCAGTGAAAATGGTCTGGAACAACGGGTGCATCCCTGCATGGTCCCTACCACTTCGCCCATATCCCATGTTTCCGGTTCTTTGAACGCCGTCGTGGCGGACGGCGATTTTGCCGAAACCATCGTTCACGAAGGCCCCGGCGCCGGGGCCGGACCGACGGCATCGGCGGTGATTGCCGATGTCTTGGATATCGCCCGGGGCCTCAAGGTGCCGACCTTCCGGGTGCCGGCGAAAGACCTGCAACAGATGACCCCGGTTGCTATGAGCAAGCATCGGGGCGCGTATTATGTTCGCCTGATGCTGGTCGACAAACCGGGCGTTTTCGCCGATATCGCCTCGGCGCTTAAGGACCACGAGGTGTCGATGGAATCGGTGTTGCAACGCACCCGTGACCCCGGCGAGGCGGTACCGGTGGTGATGACGCTGCACGAAACCGAGGAAGAAGGCGTGCTCGGCGCATTGGCTGAAATAGAAGCCATCGACGCCGTCGTCGAACAGCCACGCATGATCCGCATCGAAAATCTTTAGGATTTGGGCTGGCCTTCGCGCTCGAACGGGGCAACAATAGCGTATGTCCAAAGACACCAGCGTCGATAGAAATTTTGCCCTTGAAAGTGTTCGCGTCACCGAGGCGGCGGCATTGGCCGCGTCAAAATATATGGGCGGCGGTGACGAAAAAGCCGCCGATCAGGCTGCCTGCCGGGCCATGCAAAAGGCCCTCAACCGCCTGCTGCTGGACGGCACCATCCGTATTGGTGAAGGCGGCAAGGAAGAAACCGAAAACCTTTATGTCGGGGAGAAAGTCGGCTCCGGCGACGGTCCGAAAGTGGATGTCGCGCTTGTTGCGCTCGAAGGCAAAAGCATCGTTGCCCGGGGTGGTCCCTATGCCATGTCGGTGATGGCCATTGCCGAAGAAGGCGGGTTTTTGACGGTGCCGAATATTTACATGGACAAGATCGCCATCGGCCCCGGTCTGCCCGACGGTGTTGTCGATCTTGACAAGGAACCGTCGGAAAATTTAGGCGCCCTGGCCGACGCCAAGGGCTGCAAGGTATCTGATCTGGTCGTCTGTATGCTCGACCGGCCGCGCCATGGTGATCTGATTGCCAAAATCCGTGATGCGGGGGCGCGCATCCGCTTGATTCTGGACGGCGACGTCAGCGGCGTTATCACCGCCAGCCAGGCCGACGCCGGGGTCGATATTTTTATGGGCATCGGCGGCGCCCAGCAAGGCGTGCTGGCGGCCGCCGCGCTCAGGGGGGTCGGCGGGCAAATGCAGGGCCGGCTGGTTTTCCGCAACGATGATGACAGGATGCAGGCCAATGACGTCGGCATGGAAGATCCGGAGCGTAAATATTCCGTCGAAGAAATGGCGTCTGGAAATATTACTTTTGCCGCCACCGGGGTCACCCACAGCGCCATGCTCGAAGGGGTTCGCCATTATTCCGGCGGCGCGATAACGCATTCCATGGTTTTGCGCTCCATGACGGGGTCCTTCCGTCTCATTGAATGTCATCATGACTTTATCCGCTGGCCTGAAAAATACTGATAGCGAAGAAGGCGGTGCTTTTCTCGGGGTCGAGAAATCACTGACCGGGAAGCGCTGGATTAATCGCGAGGCCGATGACCGCCAGTCCCTGGCCCTGTCGCAACGCCTTGATCTTCCTGAAATCGTCGGCCGGGTGATGGTGGCGCGTGGCGTCGGCCTGGAAGAAGCTGCCGGCTTCCTCGATCCGACGCTGAAGACCCTGTTGCCGAACCCGAGCAGCATTACCGCCATGGATGATGCTGCAGAGCGCTTGGGCCGCGCCGTCATGGATGGGGAACTGATTGCCATCTTCGGTGATTACGATGTCGACGGGGCGACATCGGGCGCTATGCTGAAACGCTTTTTCAGCGCCGTCGGCGGCAAGACCATGGCGTATATCCCCGACCGAATTAAAGAAGGCTACGGCCCCAATACGCCGGCCTTGATGAAACTGCAAAAAGATGGTGCCGGCATCGTCATTACCGTCGATTGCGGGACCACGGCCTACGTGCCGCTGGAGGCTGCCGCCAAGGCGGGGCTGGACGTGATCGTCGTTGATCATCACACGCCGGAGGCGGGATTGCCCAAGGCAACCGCCATCATCAATCCCAACCGCATGGATGATGAAAGCGGGCTCGGCCAACTGGCCGCCGTCGGTGTCGCTTTTATGCTGGCCGTCGCCATTAACCGCTGGCTTCGAGCTGCCGGTTGGTATCAGGACGGGGACCGCCCCGAGCCGGACCTTACACAGTGGCTCGATCTTGTCGCGCTCGGCACGGTTTGCGATGTCGTGCCGCTGAGCGGGCTTAACCGGGCGTTTGTGGCGCAGGGGTTGAAAATAATGGCCGGGCGGCGAAATCCGGGCTTGTGCGCGCTTGCCGATGTTGCCGGTATTAGCGAACCACCGGGGACGTATCACGCCGGGTTCATTTTGGGCCCGCGCATCAACGCCGGCGGCAGGATCGGCGCGTCGGACCTGGGGACACGCTTGCTGGCCACGGATGATGCCGGCGAAGCGATGGAAATCGCCCATCGGCTGGACGAGCTGAACAAGGAACGCAAAGAGATCGAGGCCGCCGTGCAGGACGCCGCCATGGATGAAGCCGAACAAGCCGGTGAAAACCTTGGCCCGGTGGTGATCGCCGCCGGTGACGGCTGGCATCCGGGCGTCATCGGCATTGTTGCCAGCCGTTTGAAGGAACGTTTTAACCGCCCGGCCTGCGTCATAGCGTTGGACGGTGATTTAGGCACCGGCTCGGCGCGCTCGGTGTCCGGCGTTGATTTAGGCGCTGCCATTATCGCCGCCTGTCAGGCGGGTATCCTGCTCAAAGGCGGCGGCCACAAGATGGCGGCGGGCTTTACGGTGCAAAAAGACCGCCTCGGCGAATTTCAAACGTTCCTTAATGAGCGGGTAACAGATCAGGTCGGCGAGCGCGGCATTCAGCCCCGCCTGTACCTGGACGGGGCGATGAAGCCGGCGGCCGCAAACATGGACTTGCTGGAACGATTGCAACAAGTCGGCCCCTTTGGCTCGGGCAACCCGGAACCCCGGTTTGTCATACCGGCGGCGCGGCTGTCTTATGCGGCGATCGTCGGCGAAAAGCATGTGCGCGGCATTATCGAAGGCGACGCCAAACAGGGACGGCTGGCGGCGATTTCGTTTAACACCGTCGGCACGCCGCTGGGGAACGCGTTGTTGAACAGCCACGGCGCGCCGTTACATATCGCCGGGCGGCTTCGGATTAATATCTGGCAGGGGCGATCGTCGGCGCAACTGCATGTGGATGATGCGGCACCCGCTTGGTAGGATGAGTTTGGTAAGGTAGAGACATGCTTGATAAATGGGACCATCGATTTCTGACCCTGGCCGAACATATCGCCGGCTGGTCAAAAGACCCGTCGACGAAGGTCGGCGCGGTGATCACCCATACCCGCTCCAAGCGCGTCGTTTCCATGGGCTTTAACGGTTTTCCCGCCGGGGTCAAAGATACGCAAGAACGCCTCGATGACCGCTCAACGAAATACGAGATGGTCGTCCACGCCGAGCAGAACGCCCTGATGTTCGCAGGCGAGCGGGCCGAGGGCGGGACGATTTACGTGCACCCCCTGCCGCCGTGCGCACGCTGCGCGGTGATGATTATCCAGGCCGGGATCGTGCGCGTCGTTTGCGAGCAGCCGGATTTCGAGCATGAACGCTGGGGCGAGGTGGCGAAAATCGCCGATACCATGTTCCGCGAAGCCGGGCTTGAAGTCTCCTACCTGCAGCCCGTAGAGGAACCGCCCGAATGACCGTTACGATCACGCCTCTGAATGACTCCCTCGGCGCCGAGGTTAGCGGTGTCGATCTGGCCGGGGAAATCGACGCCGATACTTTTGCTCTCATTCGTCAGGCGTTGCTTGATCATCTGGTGCTGGTTTTTCATGACCAGGACATTCCGCCGAGCGCCCAGGTGGCTTTTACCGAGCGTTTCGGCGCCGTCGAGCCGCATCCCTTGAAATCGCGCGCCGGGCATCCCGACTACGACGGCTTGCTGGTGCTGGAAAACGCGCCCGAGCGGCGCGGTGCGCGCAACGATTTCTGGCATTCCGATATTACCTGTGCGGCCCGACCGCCGTCGCTGTCGGTGCTGCACGCACTCACCGTTCCCGAGGGCAAGGGCGATACCATGTTTTGCAATATGTACCGGGCCTGGGACGGGTTGCCGGATGATCTGAAAAGCCGCCTTGACGGGCAGACGGCGGAACATTCCGGCGAAGCCATCCGGAGCCGCAATAACGCTGCCGCCACGGACGGTAACCAGGACATCGACGTGCCGCCGCCGGAAGTCCACCCCGTGGCGCGCCGTCACCCCGAGACCGGGCGCTTGGCACTTTTCACCAATCGCTTCTTCACGACAAAATTCAGCGGCATGACGGAAGAAGAAAGTGCTACGTTGCTGGAAGATTTGGAAAAACGCGCCACAGTGCCCGAAAACGTCTACCGCCATCAATGGCGGTCCGGCGACGTGCTGATCTGGGACAACCGCTGCACCATGCATTATGCGGTCTATGATTATGACGAAAACGAACCTAGGCGCTTGCATCGCACGACGGCGGCAGGCGACAGGCCGGTGGCGTGATACCCGCAGACAATGCACTCCGTTCTTGAACGTATCCTCTGATTGTTTGATGCGAGAGCCAAATCGAACAATGTGAAAAACACCAACGATTGCTATAGCGCAAAGAACGGTTTATCGAACTCAAATGGACAAGCTTAAAATACTCATTGCCAATGACGACGGAAGTGTCGAAGCCGTCTTACGTACCTTGTTCTTGGGGGAAACGGATTCTCACTTGATCATCGCCGCAAGCGGAATTGACGGTACACTGGAAAAGATCGTCACCGAAAATCCCGATATGTGCCTGGTCTATGACGAAGACGGCAAGGGCGACACAGATACTATTTTGCGTGATCTCAAGGTGGCGGGGCTGAAAATTCCGGTCATTGCGCTTGTTGATCCGGAACATGCCGAGATCAAATCACATATAATTTCGCCCGGCGGCAAGGGCGTCATCTTGCGCGATTCATCATTTGAAGTTGCTTTGCGGTATGCAGCGAAGCACACCGCCGAGCTTAAGCGAATCGAAGGACAATACCGCGAAGAAAAAAAAGAAATGGTTCTTCAGCTTTTGGAATTGCGAGATGCTCGCGAACGGGCGGAAGAACAATCAACTAATTTAATTGAATTGGCCGAAGACCTGTCCGTCACCAGGGAAACACTTGAGAATCTGAACATTGAAAAAAACAAGCTATTCTCGATTATCGCTCACGACTTGCGCAGCCCCTTTAACGTAATTTTGGGCTATACAAGCATGCTCGCGAATGCGGCCGGAACACTTAGCTCCGATCAAGTGAAGGAATATGCTGAAAACGCCAATGAAGCCGCTACGGCGGTTTTTAAATTGCTGGAAAATCTGCTTGAATGGGCGCGACTGAATTTGGATCGGGTCGAAAAAATACCGAAGAATATAAAGCTTGGCGGAATAGTCGATAATACGCTCGAACTTCTTTCTCCCGTTGCCAAAGAAAAAGATATAACACTGGAAAGTTCCCTCACCGACGAGATCGCCTATGTCGATCTCAATATGATCGACGCGGTTATCCGCAATCTGGTCAACAACGCGGTCAAATTCACGAAAAATGGTGGCTCCATAGCAATTGCCACCGAAGATTTGGGCGACTTGATCGAAGTGCGCGTCACAGATTCCGGCGTCGGCATGGACCCGGAAAAAGCCGCTAAATTATTTTCCTTATCGGGCAGCAGTTCAACCGATGGCACCAGGGGTGAAAAAGGTACCGGCCTCGGCCTGATATTGTGCAAAGAACTGGTTGAACGTAACGGCGGCGAAATCTACGTAACGTCGAAACGTGGCGAAGGTTCGACCTTCGCTTTTACGCTTCCTAAAAACGCTCCGGTAATTTAAGGCGCCGGCACCTCAGGCCGCAGGCTCCATATGAAATCCCGGCGTTGATTCTGAAATTTTTATCTCTTCATCCGTCATCTCGGCGGGGACGTCGGCGAACAGCGGCGTGCTCAGATAACGCTCGCCGGTGTCGGGCAGCATGCAGAGCACGGTCGAGCCTTCGGGCGCATCTTCACAAACCTTGAGTGCACCGGCGAAGGTACCGCCGGCGCTGATGCCGACAAAGATGCCTTCTTTTTGGGCCAGTTGCTGGCTCCAGTGGATGGCGTCGGCGCCCTTGATGGTCAGGATGCGGTCAATGACGCCCGTATCGACGGCGTCGCCGGTCAGCTTGGGGATGAAATCCGGTGTCCAGCCCTGCATGGGGTGCGGTTTGAACGCCGGGTGGCTGGCGGCGGGGGTGTCGTCGGCGTTTCTTTCCTGCGCCGTGCCGCTGGTCAGCATCGGTGCGTCTTCGGGTTCGCAGACAACGATCTTTGTTTCCGGTTTTTCTTTGGCCAGAACCCGCGCCACCCCTTTCAGGGTTCCGCCGGTGCCAAAGCCGGTGACCCAGTAGTCGAGATTTTCGCCTTCAAAATCATCGACGATTTCCTTGGCCGTGGTGCGCGAATGCATGTCCGGGTTGGCTTCGTTTTCAAACTGGCGGGTCAAAAACCAGCCGTTCTTTTCGGCCAGCTCCTGCGCCTTGGCGACCATGCCGGTGCCTTTTGCCGTCGCCGGGGTCAACACCACCTGGGCGCCCAGAAAACGCATCAGTTTGCGGCGCTCGACGCTGAAACTGGCGGCCATGGTAACGACCAGGGGATAGCCTTTCTGGGCGCAGACCATGGCAAGGCCGATGCCGGTGTTGCCGCTGGTCGCTTCGATCACGGTCTGGCCGGGTTTCAGGGCGCCTGATTTTTCGGCTTCCTCGATAACGCCGAGCGCAAGGCGGTCTTTCACCGAGCCCATGGGGTTGAAGGCTTCAATCTTGACAAAAAGGTTGATGCCCGCCGGGGCCAGCTTGCCGATCCTGACAATTGGCGTATTGCCGATGGTTTCCAGAATGTTTTCGTACTTGCGTCCCATGATGTGGATCCTCCCCAGTGATAATTTGGCGTTAACCGCCTTGTCACTAATTTGGCGGGGTTCGCGGCAATTTTCAATGTTTATAAAACATTCCCCCCGAAGCGGACTAAAGGAACTCCCTAACCTTTTTGGCCATCTCTTCCGGCGTCGTGTCGTGCCTGAAGGCACGAAGGAATTCCCCCTTGCCATCCATCAGCAGAATGGAGGCGGAATGAAACATCAGGTAATCGTCCTTGGGCCCGCCCTCCGCCTTTTCTTTGCCGTAGCGCACCCGGTAGGAATTTGCGGCGACCTTTACCTGTTCAGGCGTCCCGGTCAGGCCGGTGATGGCGGGGTGGAAATTTTCGACGAATGATTTCATGACTTCCGGTGTATCGCGTTCGGGATCGATGCTGATGAACAAGGCGTGAACCTTGTCCGCCTTGTCGCCGATCAGGGTCATGGCCTCGCTGACGTTCAGCATGGCCGTCGGGCAAACGTCGGGACAAAACGTGTAGCCGAAGAAAACCAGCAGGTGGCGGCCCCGGAAATCGGCCTCGTGGACGGTCTTGCCATGATGATCGACGAGGGTAAATGGCCCGCCAATGGTGGCCGCCGGCGAGGGGGCGGCTCTTTCAGCGGGGCCCGGGACAAGGTTCCAGATCCATAAGCCGGCGGCACCCATCACCGCAACGAGGACGAAAATGAAAAGAGACCGGGGCATCGGGGGCCTTTTATCTATTGGTGATGGTGGCTCTTGTCGCCCTTGGCGTCCATAGGTCCAGACTTCATGACCGGCACCATGATGGCAATCTCGCCAGCCTTGTCAAATGTCAGGGTCAGGGGAAACGAGGTTCCTGCCTTGAGAGGGGCCTTCAGGACCATAAGCATAATGTGATAGTCACCCGGCTTGAGCATGGCCATACCGCCCGGCGAAACCTGCATCGCCTTTACCGGGCGCATCCTCATTACGTCTTGATCCATTACCGTCTGGTGAAGTCCGGCATGACCGGCAACCGGGGTTTTGACGGCCATTAGCCGGTCCGAAGCGGTGCCGCCGTTTTTGATCGTCATATAAACAGCCCCGTTACGGGCCTTTAAGGCTGTCGCCCTGGCCCAGGAATTTGAAATGGTGATGCTTCCCGCCCTGACGTCGTTTGCCAGGGTGTCGTTCGGCCCGAACAATAAGACAACCAGAACAGCCCACCAGATTGCATTTTTTTTCATGGAATCTCTTAACCCAGAATTTTCTCGACCCGCTCGGCTTCAAGGCGGAAGGCTTCCGGCATGTTGGCGCCTAGCAACGGCTTCAGGTAATCGACGAAGGCTTGGGTAACGTCGTGGCCGTTGGCGTCGATCATGTCGTCGGCCATGACCTTGGTCTTGCCGGCGACGTCTTCGAGCTTTGAAAGCTGGTATTCGGCGGCGTAGCTGTCGCCGCTTGCGGTGCGGTGGATGGTCACCGTTCCTTCCGTGTTGCCGTCGTGGGCGTAGCCAGCCGCGGCAACGCCGACGGCGCGGGCTTCTCGTTGATCGACATCCGATACACAGCCCAAAAACGAGCGTTGCAGGTAGCCGAAGGTATCGCCGCGCACCCGTTTTAAGCCCGTGCTGTCGCGGATGGCGTCACAGAGAAGGTCGGCCAGCGCCCCGGTGCCGGAAAGCTGGACGTTGCCGTGGGCGTCTTTTTCGACTTCTTTGGCCAGTTTGGTGACGATGGGCTCGCCGCTTTCGTCGTGGATGCCTTCGGAAACGGCGATGACGCAGCGCCCGTATTTGTCGTTCGCCGCCTTGACGTCGCCGATGAAGGTATCCATGGAAAAATGCCGTTCCGGCAGATAAATCAAATGCGGGCCGTCGTCGTCGTATTTGCGCGCCAGTGCCGATGCCGCCGTCAGAAAGCCAGCGTGCCTGCCCATGACGACGCCGACATAAACGCCCTTGAGCGCCCGGTTGTCGAGATTGACCCCGGAAAACGCGCTGGCCACGAACCTGGCCGCCGACGGATAGCCCGGCGTGTGGTCGTTGACGGTCAAATCGTTGTCGATGGTTTTCGGAATATGGATGCAGCGCAGCGGGTAATCGGCCTTGGCCGCTTCAATGGCGAGGATACGCAGCGTGTCTGATGAATCATTGCCGCCGATGTAGAAAAAGGTGCCGATGGCGTGCGCCTGCAAGACCTTGAAGATGTCCCGGCAGTATTTTTCGTCGGGCTTGTCGCGGGTCGAGCCGAGGGCAGAGCAGGGCGTTTTGGCGACGTTTTCCAGGTTTTCCGCCGTCTCGCCCGTGAGGTTGATGAAGTCTTCGTTGATGATACCGCTGACGCCGTGAAAGGCGCCGTAAACGGCCTCGACCTCGGGAAAGTCGCGGGATTTCAGGACCGCGCCGACAAGGGATTGGTTGATAACCGCAGTCGGGCCGCCACCCTGGGCGATGAGCACTTTTCCTCGGGACATTAAAATGCATCCTTATTATTAATTAAGAAAAATGTATAATGTTCGTGATCATAAGAAATAGACGCCGTTCTGGCAAACCAACATTGATGGATTCTTGCCCGACACGGGGCAAGAAGGGGGCTTGAAAAAAATGCCGGGAAAGGATACCAACCACAAGCTTTATCGAAGGCCCTCTGCGACCCCATCGTCTAGAGGCCTAGGACACTGGCCTTTCACGCCGGCAACACGGGTTCGAATCCCGTTGGGGTCGCCATTTTTTCTCTTTGAATTCGGGGATTAAGCCTCGCTCTTTTAATTGACACCATATCGGCTAAATGTATATTGCCGCCAGCTTTGACGGGCCGCCCCTTGGTTCGTAAAAAGCGAACCATTGAAACACGGCGCAATAACGTCCCTAGTCATCTGGAACTGAAAAAGGCTTCATAAATTGCCCTTCGACTGATATTCTCCCGGAGATTTTGGGAGAATTAATCATGGTTGAAA
>LFEN01000028.1 GCA_001510075.1 Alphaproteobacteria bacterium casp-alpha2 | reverse complement strand
ATCCTGCTTGCAAGGCTTATCCACTTCGGCGCCAAACGCGTCGTGCTGGGGCTCGGCCATCTCGGCAAAAAAGTCGTGGCGCACCTGGACGGCCAAAAACGAGGCTACAAGCCGGGGGGCCTGAAAATCGTCACTGCCATCGAGCCCTCGCCATTGGGAACGGCGGGGGCGCTGCGCTTCCTGGCGCCGCGTTTTAAGAGCGACCCGGTGATGATTATGAACGGCGACAGCTTCACCGGCGCCGATCTGCGCAACTTTCTCGCCCGCCACCGGGCCTCGAAGGCGGAAGCGTCGATGCTGACGGCCAAAGTCAAGAACACGGCCCAGTACGGGCGCGTGAAAATTTCCCGGCAAAACAAGATCCAGGAATTCCTGGAAAAGGACGCGGGCCAAACCGGCCCCGGCATCATCAACGCCGGTGTTTATCTGTTCAACGCATCAATGCTGAGTAAAATTGCCGCCATGGGCGGCGCGTCGCTGGAAAAGGACGTTTTTCAGGCCCTGCCGACGGCAACGCTGGGCGCCATCTCCGGCACCGGGCCGTTCATCGATATCGGCACACCCGCCGATCTCGCCCGCGCGCCCAAGGTGCTTAAGCCGTATTTCTAGGGAAGTGGTGCCGCCTGCAAGACTCGAACTTGCGACCCCCGCATTACGAATGCGATGCTCTACCAACTGAGCTAAGGCGGCATATGGGGCGAAAACTACACCGGCCCCTGTGAGTGTCAAGTACAGTGTCTTCGCCGGATATTAAAAATCCCTTACAACAAGGCCGTATCGCCATCGTAGGCCGTTACGGTCCAGCCATCCCCGGTTTCCAGGGGCGCTTTCAGGTCATCGCGAAGGGCTTTGAAGTAAAACGGAAACGTCGCCATGGGGCGCGAATAGGGCTTGTGGCCCAGCGCCATCCCGCGCAGCGGTGCCGCCAGGCCGATCAGTTCCAGCACATGACAGCGCTTGGCCATGGCGTATTCATACGCCGCCGCCAGCAAGGCATTGAGCGTGTCCGGGTTGTCGCCGGCGACAAATACATCGGCGATCTTGAGGCGCTTAAGGCCGATTTTTGGGGCGTCTTCGCGGACCAGGACGGCATAGCCTTCGAGTTTGCCATCCCGGCGGGCGCACAGGATTCGCGTATCGCCAGCGTTCTGGCTGAGGCCGAAATACCATTTTAAAGTCTGCGCATCGCGGGCCGCCAATAGGCGATCAGGGTTTTCGGCAAGCTTTTGTTGCCAAAGGCCGTCAAATTCGGCGCCGATGTCATTCACGCCAATAGGCGTGATATCCCCCAGTGCCGCATAGGGGCGACGCCCCATGATCCGCATTTGCGCATTCAGGACGACAGACGCAAACAAGCCGCCAAAAAATGCCGACACTGCCCCCCGGCCCTTTTTTTTCAGCCCGGCGCGCAAGAAGCCGAAGGCATCGACCACCCAATAGAGTATCTCGCCATACCCGGCCTGCGGCAGTTTGGACGCGCCGTAATCGAGACAGCGTTTTCCAGCCGGCGCGCTGGCCGACGAGATCAGCACCAAATCAGCGTTCTGCTGGCCGAAAAAGGCCTCGCAGAGTGCCGGCGTATGGGCGCGATAGTCCTTGTCCACGGCCCAGGCGCGCGCGCTTGAAACGATGACCGGCTTGCCTTGGTAGTACGCCACCTGCGGGATGTTGCCGAAAAATCCGACGATGCGGTCTTGGTCTTCCAGTATCCAGCCAAGCGCCGGGCTGTCGCCATGATGTTTGAGCGCCGGGTTATCCTGCCACAGTTTTGCCCAGTGTTCGGCGATGGCGCCCTCGCCTGCCGGCATGACGAGCCCCAGGCGCACGAGAAATTCCGTAATCACGGGCGCGTCATCGAGGGCGGCATTGCGAAGCGTAGGCGCGGAAGGGTGAGTCATCATGCCCTCACGACGCGAAAAAATATTTGATCTGATAATTGCCCCACCCGGCCAACAGGTGGTCGCGCCGGATGTTCATCGGATTTCCACTTTGATGCATAGCGCCCCGATGGCCAGTGAGAAATGATTTATAGCCGACACGCCCGGCCAGTTCCGGGTCGCGCCCCGGCAAATAATCGATGTTCTCGCGCCCGAAGGGGCAACAGAAATGATCGCACGCCCGGCCCAGTTCCGCTTCGATGGCGTCCTTGGAGCCCTTCATCTCGGCCCGGGCCGCGTCTTCGTCAAGATCGGCCAGGTGCACGTGGTTGATGGTGTGCGACCCGATGGTCATGCCCGCGTCGGCCATTTTCCGGCAATCGTCCCAGGTCAGAAATTCCATTAACAAATCGCCACTTTCATAAAACCCCAACAGCTTTTCGCGGTCCCCGTCAACCGAGGTGCCGATGAAGCCCGTAACCAGGAAAAACGCCGCCGTCGCTTTGTGGTCGACAAGAATCGGCATCGCATTGGTGAACCAGTTTTTGAAACCGTCGTCGAAGGAAAGACAGACATAGCGCCCGTCGATGGGCTCGCCGGATGCCAGCATCGCCACCGCATCATCGAGGCTGATGAAATCACCAAGCCCCGCCATATACGTCAATTGCCGGGCGAAGTCGCGGCGTTCATCATCAAACACGTGATGATAATACGCAAACCGGATCCAGCCGCCAGCCGTGTCCACCGAGCGCGCCGCCGATAGCGCCATCAGCGAAACAGCACGGGCCAGATGGCGGGCCTTCGCCAACGTCGTTTCACCGGCGCTAAAATCCCGCACCGTGGTGACGGGCTGACGTGAAGGGGCGTTTGTCACCCGAGTCCTGCATCCCGGCTTGTATCCCTGGGCGGCAGAATGGTCTGTTGCTCAGAGTCGAGGCTGGCCTCGATTAAAATTTCCGGGACGGCGCCGGGCAGGGCGATAACGCTGGGCGGCGTGTGCCAGGCGTAACTGTCGAACGCTTCACACTTGCCGCAAACCACCGACCAGGCGGCGACCGCATTGCCGCAATGCTCGCACACCCAGGTCGCGTCGGCGCCGGCTTCGGATGCTCGCATCAGCCATTCGTGGGCTTTCGTATGGTCTTGGTTTTCGCTTTCTTCCAGTTCCGCCATCATCCGGCAGACGACGCCGGGCAGGGAGCCGTTTGAAATCGCCGCCGAGGCATTCTCCAGGCATTGGCGGGCCTCGCCCCAAAGCCCCGCTTCCAACGACGCACGGGCCTTGGCGATGAGGCTTTCGAGATGCTCGGGATTGTGTTTGATCAGTTTTTCCGTGGCCTTGACCCGGTCCAGGGCCGCCGTCGCCCCCGAAGCCTGCCAATAGGGTTCAAGCAGTGCCGGATGGGGGGCCAAGGCCCAGGTTTCGACAATCATTTTTGCCGCCTTCGAGGATTTTCCGGTGGCAATCCAGTGTTCCGCCAGAGACCGCACCGCCGGGATGAATGTCGGCGCCAGTTTTCCGGCGTCCCGGTAATGACCGAGGGCGCCGTCAGCGTCGCTCGATGCTTTTGCCTCGAGCCCCAACTGGTAGCTCAATACGGCCTTCCTGCGCTTGGCTTCGGCACCATCAACCAGCTTGCGGCGTTCCAGGTCCTTGCAGGTGACCCGTGCGTCCAACCACTGGCCGTTTTGAATTTGAAGATCAAACATATGGCTCGCCACCCAGGTGCTTTTCGGTTGCAGGCGATAGGCGCGCCGGGCGAGGCCTAAGGCCTCCACCTTGTCGCCCCGCTTCATCGCCTGCGTCAGCAAGCCGCGCAGGCCCAAAAACTCCGTTTCCGGGCTTTTCATCATCGCCTCAAAAAACCCGCTGGCGGCTTTCTCGTCGCCTTTCATCTGGGCCGCTTGCGCGGATACAAGTAGAGTTAAGGGCGGCTCGTCCAGCAGGCCGTCGGCGCGCTTGGCCTGGCGCTCGGCCTCGACCGCGTCACCGGCGGCGACGGCGACCATGCCCCGGGTCAGGGCCTGATAGCCCCGCTGGCGGCGCTTGGCCCGCCACGCCCATTGTATTTTCCCCGGCGTGCGCACCAGAAACAGCCAAAACCGGTACAACAGCGCGCTCAATACGGCAATCAGCGCCACCACTCCCAACAAGAAGGCAAAAGAGGTGTCGATCCGGTAGCC
This sequence comes from Alphaproteobacteria bacterium casp-alpha2, assembly GCA_001510075.1. Lineage (GTDB taxonomy): Bacteria > Pseudomonadota > Alphaproteobacteria > Rhodospirillales > Casp-alpha2 > Casp-alpha2. Next base: position 15,351 of record LFEN01000028.1, on the reverse strand, counting down.
GGCCCATTCGAAAGACGCGGCGCCCGGATCGTCAACCAGTGACAGGGCGCCCCAGATAGCGGCCCCGACAATCAGGAAAAATACCAGCGCGCGGATCATCGCGGTTACTTCTTGGCCGGGGGCAAAAGGGATGCCGTATGGACCTGCAGCGTCGCCACCGCCCGTTCGGCGACAAGGCGGCTTTTCGCCGCCGCCAGCCAAGGGGCGGCTATTTTTTGAGCGGCATTTGCGCCAAGCCCATCCAACGCCTTGACCGCCCCCTTGAGGTCGCTGTCCTTGAGGCGGGTTTCGGCGTCGGCGACAATGGCGTCAACGGATGTCATTTTCCCTTTAATTTTTCCTGGTGCCTCGCCTTTGCCATCGACCCGCCGCCAGGTCACCAGCGACGACAGACGGGCAAGGGCCCGGTCCATCCAGCCGCTTTTCTGCTTCACCCGTCCCGCCTGGACGATGCGGCCCGCCAGTTTGCCAAAATGATCTTTGAGCACCGCCAGCGTCGGCGCGCCCACAGGGGCGATTTTTGCCAGCAGGACAACACCGGCTTCAATATCCGGGTCGCCCCCGGCAACGGCCTTTAGCGCATCAAGGGCATCGGTGAACGGCGCCCCCAGGGAAATGGCCTGGCGCAGGTTCGACGCCGCCAATACCAGCGCCTTGGCGGTGATGAGGGCGGTAATGGAAGCGGGGGTTGGTGCCGTCGCCTTATTTTCCAACTGAGCCATGCGCTGGATCAGGGATTTCATGTCCTCACCGCCCTTTTCCAGATCCTTCAAGCGCTGTGACAAGACGAGCATGTTTTCAGCATCGGCGGCCTTTTCATCAGGGCGCGCCGTAGCGTGAATCATTTTTTTCACCGTATCGACGGCGCTTTCGATGGATTCCATGCGCTTCAGCATGCGGTCCAGTTCCTCGCGCATCTGCCGGCGTTCGGATTTCAATTGTTGAAGGGTTGTGTCAGCGGGCGGCTTTTGCACCACCACCTGTTTTTTCCCCACAACCATGTGTCCCCAATAGGGCCAGGTGACGTAACCACCGCCGACCAGCACGGCCAGGAAGACCACCAATGCAACCACGCCCTTGCCGCCGCCGGAAGATGTCGAGGCTACGGGGGCAGGCGCTTCAGGCGGTGTTTGGGAAGGGCGAGGCGGGGCCGTCTCCGGGACCGCCTCCGGGGACTTGGCCTGGGCTTTGCTCCTGGCGGGGGCTTTCTTTTTCCCGGTTTTTGATTTTGGCGCCTTGCTCATGAAATTTCCTTAGATATCATCCGCTCTTGCACCCCAGAATATCAGATCACGCCCAAGGATAGCTGTTTTTTTACCGCACATTAGGGATAACGGCCAACAGCGCATCCTGGTTGGGCTCCGCCGCAATGACCACATCCGCCCAGGGCAGACCCCGGACCTTATCCGCCACGGCTGTACTCAGACAATAGGCGGTCGCGGGGGCCAGTGAACCTTCCAGCCCGGCGTCCAGAATCAACGCCTTGAACAGTACTCCGGTGCGCGGCGAAAACAATAAAACCCCGTCCAGCGCGCCATTCCTGAGCGCGCTGGCAGCTTCTTCGCCGAGAACGTCAACGCCGCGCGCGCTATAGAGGACAGCGCGACGGACATCAAACCCGGCATCCGACAACGACCCCGACAAGTCCCCGGCGACCTCTGACCCGGCAACATGAAGTAAGGCGCCATCCGCGGGAGCCAACTCGCCCAGCACCAGGGCGGCCAGTGTTTCGACGTTGCCTCTGGCGCTTTCGACGGCGGCAAAGCCCAGTTCCCGAGCCGTCCGGGCCGACGCATCGCCGACGGCGATAACCGGAATGTCTCGGATTTCATTGCGCCGGGCAAAGGCGCGAATGCCGTTGGCGGACGTGATCAACAGGGCCTGCACACCGTCCAAATCAGGATCCGGCGCGTCGGTGTCCGTTACCGTCATCATCGGCTGGGTCAGTGTATCAATGCCCTTTTCTGCCAGCGCCGCCGACAGCGGTCGGGCGTCTTCCTCGGGGCGGGTGATCAGCAGGCGCATGGAAAGAGCCTTTTATTCAAAAAAATCCGGGCCGGCGCGTTGCCGCAGCTCATCTCCGAGATCGCGGCCAAGCTCAACGGCGTCGACGACAGAGCCGGTGCGCGCGCCCGTCAATACTTCGCTGCCATCCGCCCGCGCCACAAGGCCCCTCAGCCTCAGCGTTCCGTCATCGTCGATTTCGGCCAACCCGCCGATGGGCGTTTGGCACGATCCGTCCAAGGCCTCCAGCATGGCGCGTTCGGCGGAAATACGATAGCGGGACGGGGCGTGGTCCAACGCCGTCAATAATGCCAGCGTCGTTTCGTCATCGGCGCGACACGTAATGCCGATGGCACCCTGGGCAACAGCCGGCAACAAAACATCCGTTTCGAGAATTTCCGTCGCCACGTCGGCTAGCCCCAACCGGTTGAGCCCGGCCAGCGCCAGCAATGTCGCATCGACGACGCCGTCGGCAAGTTTTTTCATCCGCGTCTGCACGTTGCCGCGAAAAACCTCGACCGATAAATCGTTCCGCCGGTGCAGGATTTGCGCTTGTCGGCGCAACGACGACGTGCCGATGACGGAACCGGAAGGAAGCGCATCAAGACTGTCGGCTTTGGGCGAAACAAAGACATCGCGCGGGTCTTCGCGTTCCAGTACGCAGGCAAGGCAGGTGCCGTCGGGCAGCCATGTTTCCAGGTCTTTCAGGGAATGCACGGCGAGATCGATGCGCCCGGCCAACAAGGCCTCGTCGATTTCCTTGCTGAACAGGCCCTTGCCGCCGATCTCCTTCAAGGGCCGGTCGAGCACCTTGTCGCCGGTGGTCTTGATTTCGACGATTGATGCCGGCCCGAGCAGGCCCTGGACCTCATGCGCCTGGACCAGCGCCAAGGGGCTTGCTCGCGTTCCGATGCGAAGGGGTGGGGTGTCAGTCATGGTGCCTTGATACAGTTGGTTCCGGATGGTCTACAAGGTAAAGTCCGGGGCCGCTAAAAAGAAGTTATAAAAATGATCATTTTGGGGATTGAAACAAGCTGTGATGAAACTGCCGCCGCCGTGGTGGCGGACGACAAGCGGATTCTGTCGGACGCGGTGTTGTCGCAGATCGAGGACCACCGGCCCTTCGGCGGCGTCGTGCCCGAGGTCGCCGCCCGCGCGCATCTGGAACTGGTCGACGGCCTTGTCGATCGGGCGATGAAGGAAGCCGGCATCGGATTTGATGATTTAGACGCCGTCGCCGCCACCGCCGGACCGGGGCTGATCGGCGGCGTGCTGGTCGGCGTGATGACGGCCAAGGCCATCGCCGCCGTTAAAAAACTGCCGTTCATCGCCGTCAACCATCTGGAAGGCCATGCGCTGACGGCGCGGCTGACGGATAATCTGAATTTTCCCTATCTGTTGTTGCTGGTGTCAGGCGGCCATTGCCAATTGCTGGCCGTCGAAGGGGTCGGACAATACCGGCGGCTCGGCACCACCATCGACGATGCCCTGGGTGAGGCCTTCGACAAGACGGCAAAGATGCTGGGCCTCGGCTTTCCGGGTGGGCCAGCGGTAGAAAAAGCCGCCGAAGACGGCGACGGAACCCGGTTTGAGTTGCCCCGGCCCCTGAAAGGCCGGGACGGCGCGGATTTTTCCTTTTCCGGCCTCAAAACCAAAGTCCGCCAGACGATTGAAGCCCTGCCGCCGGGAAATCTCAAGAAACAGGATATCGCCGACTTGTGTGCATCGTTCCAGGCGGCAGCGGAAGACGTACTGGCCGACCGCACGACGAATGCCATGGCGATTTTCCAGGCGGCTTACGGCAAGCAGGCCGCCTTTGTCGTCGCCGGCGGCGTCGCCGCCAACAAACCAATCCGTGAACGGCTGAAAAGGCTGGCTAGCGAAAAGGGGTTTCAATTCATCGCCCCGCCCGCCAATCTTTGTACCGACAACGCCGCCATGATCGCCTGGGCCGGAATTGAACGGCTGAAATTGGGGATGACCGACTCGCTTGATTTCAAGGCCCGGCCACGCTGGCCACTGGACCCGGATGCACCGCTGGCGGCAGGTGCAGGAGGCAAGGCATAATGAAAAAAATCTCTATTATCGGCGCTGGTGCCTGGGGCACGGCCCTGGCCGCCGTTGCCTGCCGCGCCGGTATGGATGTCGTCATTCAGGCGCAGGAAGAAGACGTCGCCCGAGCCATCAACGACAGTCACGAAAACACAACCTTTTTGGCCGGGGTTACGCTTGATGCGGCGATCCGCGCTACCACCGACATGGCCGACGCCACCGCCGGCGCCGAGGCCGTTATATTAGCTGCACCGGCGCAATTCCTGCGCCCGGTAATGGAAAACCTGAAAGCCCACTTGACCCCCGGTATTCCCGCCGTCATTTGCGCCAAGGGAATCGAGCTGGACAGCGGCGCCTTGATGAGCGAAATTGCGGCTGAGGTGGCGCCCCAAACCCCGATCGCGGTTCTGTCCGGCCCGACATTCGCCGCCGAGGTCGCCCGTGATCTTCCCGCCGCAGTGACCCTGGCCGCCGAAGATGAAAAAATCGCCACTCAGTTATCTGACGCCTTGGGGACAAACCGGTTTCGCATCTATCGGTCAGATGACGTGATCGGCGCGCAGGTCGGCGGCGCCGTCAAGAACGTGCTCGCCATCGGTTGTGGCATCATCGAAGGGCGCGGCCTCGGTGACAACGCACGGGCCGCCCTGATTACCCGCGGGCTGGCGGAAATCGTCCGTCTCGGCACCGCCAAGGGGGCCAAGGCGGAAACCCTGATGGGGCTTTGCGGCATTGGTGATCTGGTGCTGACATGTAATGCCATGCAGTCGCGCAACTTTTCCCTCGGCGTTGCCCTGGGGCAGGGCGAGCCCCTGGCCGATATTTTGGGCGCGCGCACCTCAGTAGCCGAGGGCGTATTTTCCGCCGCCTCCGTCACCGAACTTGCCGGTCGGTTAAACATCGACATGCCGATCAGCCTCGCCGTCGATGGAATTCTCAATCACTTCGCCGATATAGACGCCAGCATCGAAGGGCTGCTGTCGAGGCCGGCGGGCGTCGAGGAAAAAGCCTGATCGTCACATCCCTACCTATCCATAAGGAGCCAACCCCATGCATTTTGTTATCGCCTGTATCGATAAACCGGGCCAGCCAGAACTGCGGCAAGTTAATCGCCCCGATCATCTTGATTACCTGAACGGCCATGCCGATCAGATCGTCGCCGCCGGGCCGACGCTGGGTGACGACGGCGCGCCCAACGGCAGTGTCCTGGTGATGGAATTTGATGACCTGGCCGAGGCCGAAGCCTTTGCCGCCGGCGATCCCTACGCCAAGGCAGGCGTTTTCGACAGCGTCTCCGTCAAGCCCTGGAAAAAGGTTTATCCGAAGGAATGAGCGACAAGGCACTGTGCGCGCTTGCTGACATCCCCGACGGAGACTCAAACGGATTTTACACCGAAACCACGGACGGGCGGCTTCTTTATATGGTCATCCGCCAGGGGGAAGCCGTGTTCGTGTACCGAAACGCGTGCCCGCACACGGGCATGCCGCTGGATTTCCGGCCGGGGAAATTCCTCAACATCGACAAGACTTTGATCCAGTGCTCGACCCACAACGCCACCTTTAGAATCAGGGACGGTTTTTGCGTCGCCGGCCCATGCGTTGGCGACCGCCTGACACCGGTCGATGTGGAAATCCGCGACGGCCACTTGTACCTTTTGTAATTTTTGCGATAATCCTGGTAATGTTTGGCCCTTAAAATTTGGGCTTAAAATTAGGGAGGTCCAAAATCATGAGTGACGATACCATTTTTCCGGTTCCCGCCGCCTTCGCGGCCAATGCCCACATCAACAATGACCAATACCTTGAGATGTACAAAAAGTCCGTCGACGACCCGGAAGGGTTCTGGGGCAAGCACGGCAAACGCATTGACTGGATCAAGCCCTATACCAAGGTCAAGGACGTCACTTTCGACGCGCCGGACGTTTCCATTAAGTGGTATTACGACGGCACGCTAAATGCCTCGGCCAATTGCATCGACCGCCATCTGGCAACGCGGGGCGATCAGACCGCAATCATCTGGGAAGGCGACGACCCCGGCGATGATAAAAAAATCACCTACAAAGAATTGCACGAACACGTCTGCCGCTTCGCCAATGCCATGAAGGCGCGTGGCATCAAAAAAGGCGACGTCGTCACCATCTATATGCCGATGATCCCGGAAGCCGCCTATGCCATGCTGGCATGCGCGCGCATCGGCGCCATTCATTCGGTTGTTTTCGGTGGATTTTCGCCTGACGCGCTTGCCGGGCGCATCAATGACTGCGATTCCAACTGCGTCATTACCGCCGACGAAGGCATTCGCGCGGCCAAGCCGATCCCGCTGAAAGCCAACACCGACGCGGCCTGTGAACAATGCCCATCGGTCAAGACCGTGTTCGTGGTGACCCGGACAAAAGCCGACGTCAACTGGGTCGAAGGCCGCGACGTGCGCTATCACAAGGCCTGCTTGGAAGCCGAACCGACCTGTGCGCCCGAGGAAATGAGCGCCGAAGACCCGTTATTCATTCTCTATACGTCGGGTTCGACCGGAAAACCCAAGGGCGTCATGCACTCCACCGGCGGCTACATGGTCTACACCTCGATGACCCATGAATTAATTTTCGACTACAAGGATGGTGAGGTCTACTGGTGCACGGCGGACGTCGGCTGGGTCACGGGCCACAGCTATATCGTTTACGGGCCGCTGGCTAACGGCGCCATTACGGTGATGTTCGAAGGGGTTCCCAATTATCCCGACGTTTCCAGGTTTTGGCAGGTTTGCGACAAGCACAACATTGCCATTTTCTACACGGCGCCGACAGCGTTGCGGGCCTTGATGCGCGAGGGCGACGAGCCGGTCAAAAAGACCAGCCGCAAATCCCTCCGTCTGCTTGGCACCGTCGGTGAGCCGATCAACCCGGAAGCCTGGATGTGGTATTACAATGTCGTCGGCGACGGGCGCTGTCCCATCGTCGATACATGGTGGCAGACGGAAACCGGCGGCATTTTAATCACCCCGCTGCCGGGCGCGACGGACCTCAAACCCGGTTCCGCAACCAGGCCTTTTTTTGGCATTCAACCGCTTTTGGTCGACGCCGACGGCAAGGAACTAGAAGGCGCTGCGTCAGGCAACCTTTGCATATCCGATTCCTGGCCCGGCCAGATGCGGACCGTCTACAAGGACCACAAACGCTTCGTCGAAACCTATTTTTCCAATTACCCTGGGAAATACTTTACCGGCGACGGTTGCCGCCGGGACGAGGACGGGTATTACTGGATTACCGGGCGCGTCGATGACGTCATCAACGTATCCGGTCACCGCATGGGCACGGCGGAAGTGGAAAGCGCGCTGGTCGCCCATGCCCATGTCGCAGAGGCCGCCGTCGTCGGCGCGCCGCATGATATCAAGGGCCAGGGCATTTACGCCTATGTGACGCTCAATGCCGGCGTCGAGCCGTCAGACGAGTTGCAGGCGGAACTGGTGAAGTGGGTGAGAAAAGAAATCGGCCCCATCGCATCCCCGGACTGGCTGCAATGGGCGCCGGGGCTGCCGAAGACCCGCTCGGGCAAGATCATGCGCCGGATTTTGAGAAAAATCGCCGAGAACGATTATTCAAACCTGGGTGATACATCGACGCTTGCCGACCCGGCGGTGGTCGACAATCTGGTGGAAAATCGGCAAAACCGGTAGAAGGCCGTAGTTCCCTCAGCCACCACGGGTGGTCAGAAGGCGCTGCACCCGTTGTAGGTTTTTCTCGATTACTTTGGCCTGTTTAGGCACGCCCTGTTGGCGATAAATTTCTGTCGCCCCTTTAAAACAATCGGACGCTTCGCGCAGCAGGGAGTTTTCAAAATTACGTTTGGCCAGCGCGAAGCAGGCCGCGCCGAGGTTGTTTGCCGTCTGGGCCCATAACAGCGGCGCATTTTCTTGGCTGTGGAACATCATGGCGGCGCGGAATTCGTTGACCGCTTTTTCCAAAGGTGCGTTGCCTTCCAGTTCTTCGCCCAAGGCCAGCAATACGACGCCGTACTGATTGGTGATGTCAGCCCAGTGTTCCGGGGCGGCGTTCTTGTCGCATGTGCTGAGCGCAATTTCGTAAACACCGACGGCTTTTTTCAGGTATTCAGGCTTGCCTTCCATGCCGGCCAGGATATAGAGCGTTCGGCCCAGGTGAACATGGGCCGTTCCCCAGTCACGGCGGTGGGCGGACTGGGACAAGGTGGCGGCGATGGCGGAGTATTTCACTGCTGCCTGGCGGAGAAATTTCGGATCTTTATTGACCTGTCCCTGGGCCCGCAACACGGACGCAAGATTATTTTGGATTGACGCCCAGACCAAGGGCTGGGCCTCCTTGGAGACCCGCTTTTCCGCCTCCTGGTAAGCCAGGGCGGCAATGCCCAACTGCGCCCCGCCGCCGCCAAGATGAAAATGAGCGACAAGGGCGTTGCCGATAGAGTTGAGGATCGAGACCGCCTGTGCGGGGGACAGGTCGAGGGGAAGCGACGTCACTAAAGGGGTCAATGGCGTGAGATATCCACCGAGGCTTTCGCCCAAAGCCTGACGGCCGCCTTTGAATGTCGGGCCAAAGGTGGCGATGAGGGCCGCCATGATTACGGGCTCCATCTCCGGGCCAAAATCAATCGGCATATCCAGGGTTTCGCCGATGCTTGACGCGTCCGCCGCCTCGCCACTGGCGTGCATGCCCGGTGCGGGCAGCAGGTGAAGCGTCAGGCGGTTTTCCGGCCCATCCACCTCGCCCCATACCAACAAGTCTGCATGTTCCTCTTTGAGCCAGTCGCGGCCTTCATCGGCCACCGCCATTAACTGGGCGACGGGGTCTTCGATATTTTCCGGGCGCTTGAAGATTTTTTTGTGACGGTAGACGTCCACCCCGGTCATCTTTCCGAGCAACTCGGCAAGGCGGCTGCTCTCATGGTTGCCCTTGTCACCGGCAAACCCGGAAAGCAGAATTTTTGCCTTGATTCCCTCGCCGGCGGCACCGGAAGGAGCAAACCCCCGCTCCGTCACCCGTTCGCCCGAACTTTTCTTTTTCCAGCCCTTGAAGGGAACAAGCCAGTTGAAAAATGACATCAATCGTTACCGTCCCAGGAAGGCTTGTTTATTTTTTAAATTTTGGCCGCGCCAGGTCTTCCCCCCTTGGGCGGCAGGGGCTTGAGTTTCCCTAAAAAATACCTGTTTTTCAAGTTTTCTGCACGGCGTGCAATGAGATCATTTTTTCCCCTGCGCTTGTTCTTGCGCCTTTTCCTCAATGGAACACCAGGGTTCCCGCCGTCGCCCGTTATAGGGGCGGCCCAGGCCGGCCTTGATCAGGACTTGGGAAAAATCCTGGCCCTCTGGCGTCAGGACACGGGCGACCACCCGGCCAGCGTATTTGCCGTATTGAATATCCCGCAGCACTATCTGCCCGTTGCCGGTGACGGTGATGATCAATTCTCGGGCTTTCCGCGCCAGATGACGTTCGCTTGAGCATTTGCCTTTGATTTCCGGCGCATCAACGCCGTTCAGGCGGACCTGCGTCTCAATCACCTGGCCCAACCAGATGCGGGCGCGCACGGTGATGGTATCGCCATCGACCACCCGCACCACCAGGGCCGGAATAGGACCGGATATGTTTTCCGGACGTCCCGGCGCATCGGAAGGCTGGGCCAGCACCGCCACCAAGATAAAAGCCGGGGAGAATTTTAAAAAACGCATCGTTTTGCATAAACAACTATTGGTTGTGTATTGGCAAGCTTTCGATGCTCCCTGAACGTATTTTTTTGGCCTGCTCTATCCTTAATCTCCCTCAACACGCAAGGCTTCACCGGGGAGAAAGATGAGCAAATTACAAATAGAACAAAGCTAGAACTTAATCAAGCGGAAAAACCATCCGGGGGAAAATATTTCTAACTATACGATTATCTTTTTAATTCGATGGCGCGGGGGCCGGTCCGGGGGTGGGCAAGACGGTTGCCTGTATGGAGACACTCAGGCATGACTAGGGCATGGCTTCCGAAAAATCCACTTCCACGGCGTCGCGCGCGGTTACGCTTGATCTTCTTGAGCAGGTTCTGCGCCACAAATACCCCCTGGATGACGTCCTCGCGGGGCATTCCGGGTTCGCCACACTGGAGACCCGCGACCGCGGGTTTGCCCGGCTTTTGACGGCAACCGTCCTTCGCCGGATCGGGCAGATCGACGCTCTCATCGACCATGCGCTGGACAGACCCTTGCCGGTCAAGGCGAAGGCCGTCCTCGATTTGCTGCGGCTCGGGGTGTGTCAGCTTTTTTTCACGGATACGCCCGCCCATGCCGCCGTCTCGACCACCGTCGATCTCGCCCGCACACGTGGCCACGGGCCGCATAAGGCCATGGTCAACGCCGTCCTCCGCCGCCTCAGCCGGGAAGGCGCGGCATTGGTGGAAAATCAGGACGCTGCCCGCCTCAACACTCCCGATTGGCTGTGGCAGTCCTGGGTTTTGGCCTACGGGGAAAAAACCGCCCGCGACATCGCAAGCGCCCACTTGCGCGAAGCGCCGCTGGATATCACCGTCAAGGAGGATGCTGCTATCTGGGCCGGCACGCTGGAAGCGGAAATTTTGCCGACCGGCAGTCTGCGCCGCGCTGCCGGCGGCCTGATCCCGGAATTGCCGGGGTTCAAAGATGGACAGTGGTGGGTGCAGGATGCCGCCGCCGCCCTGCCGGTAAAGTTGCTGGGCGACATCCGGGGCAAGCGGGTCATCGATTTATGCGCGGCACCGGGCGGCAAGGCGGCACAGATGGCAAGCCTGGGCGCCGACGTTACCGCCATCGACCGCTCGGAAAAACGGCTCGTACGACTACGCCAGAACATGGACCGGCTGAGCCTCAGCGCCGATGCCATTATCGCCGATGCCGTCACCTGGCGACCAAAAAAGCCTGCTCATGCAATATTGCTGGACGCGCCCTGCTCCGCCACCGGCACCATCCGCCGCCACCCCGATGTTCCCCGCCTGAAAAAGCCCGAAGATGTCAGCAAGCTGGCCCTCGTCCAGGAGCGCCTGTTGACAGCCGCGCTGGACATGGTGGAACCGGGCGGCATAGTGGTTTACTGCGCCTGTTCCCTGCAACCGGAAGAAGGCCCGGACAGGATTAAAGCGGCCCTGAAGGCTGATCCGCGGTTCCAGCGTGCGCCCATCCACAAGGACGAAATCGGGGGCGCGGCGGAAATGTTGACCCCGACCGGCGACCTTCGCACCCTGCCTTGCCATCTCGGTGAAAAGGGTGGCATGGACGGTTTTTTTGCTGCCCGCCTGAAACGGAGGTAAACAGCGAGCCATGATGCACCCTGGGATTTTTCTTGACCGCGACGGCGTACTGATCCGGTCCGATGTCCGAGACGGCAAGCCCTTCGCCGTCATGGGACCGGGTGAGATGGATATATTGCCGGGCGTGGCGCAAGCGCTCGACACATTGAAACAAACGGGGTTCAAGCTGATCGTGATCACCAACCAACCTGATGTGGCGACCGGCAAACAGGAAAAGAACGTCGTCGAAGCCATGAACAGACAGCTTCAAGTGACCTTGGGGATTGACGCTTTCAAGACCTGCTATCATGTCGATGCGGACAACTGCCCGTGCCGCAAGCCGAAACCGGGAATGATCATCGACGCCGCCCGGGAATGGAATATCGACTTGGGGCAAAGCTTTATGGTCGGCGACCGGTGGCGGGATATCGACGCCGGGCGGGCAGCGGGTTGCAAAACGCTGTTTATCGATTATGGGTATAATGAACCGGCGCCCGTTAATCCCGATTCCATTGTCGGCTCGTTAATGGACGCGGCCCAAGTTATATTGGAACTTCCACTGACCCATACTTCTCATCCATGAGGCCTCGAGACGAATGACGGATAAACAGGGATTGCACGAAGATTTCGGCCGTGATGACGATGTCCGGGCCGGCTCGGAGCGCGCATTCGGTATCGTCTTTGCCGTCGTCTTCACCATCATCGGCCTGTGGCCGTTGCTGGACGGGGAGCCGTTTAGGATTTGGGCGCTGGCCATCGCCGGCATCTTCCTGAGCGCCGGGCTGTTGTTGCCGGTCGTTTTAAAGCCCCTCAACCGGGCCTGGTTCCTGTTCGGCCAGGTGCTTCATAAAATTGTTAATCCCCTGATTATGGGGTTGCTGTTTTTCCTGACAATTATACCCATCGCCCTTATGATGCGCGTCGTCGGCAAGGACCCTTTGCAGCGGAAATTCGACCCGGATGCCGAAACCTACTGGATTAAAAGAGACCCCCCCGGCCCGGCGCCTGATAGCATGCGACAACAGTTTTAAGGATCACCAATGGATTTTCTGATCGAACTTTGGGCCTTTATGAAGGTCCGCAAAAAATTCTGGCTATTGCCGGTCTTCGTCATGATGGCGGTGTTCGGCGGGCTGGTTATCCTCAGTCAGGGATCGGCGGTAGCGCCTTTCATCTACACCATTTTCTGATCGGGGCAATTTTTTGCGCATTCTTGGAGTTTCCGCTTTCTATCACGACGCAGCGGCCGCGTTGATTGAGGATGGTCGCATCGTCGCTGCCGCCCAGGAAGAACGCTTTACCCGCAAAAAACACGACGCCGCCTTCCCTGAACACGCCATCCGCTTTTGCCTTGAGCAGGCCGGCTGTGGCCTGGATGGCGTCGATTTTGTCGCCTTTTACGATAAACCGTTCCTCAAGTTCGAACGATTGCTGGAAACCTATCTGGCGTTCGCGCCCAGGGGGTTCCAGTCCTTCAATATGGCTATTCCGGTGTGGCTCAAGGAAAAGCTGTTCCAGAAGAGTTTGCTTCAAAAAAAATTCCAGACCTTCGACCCCGATTTCGACTGGAAGAGCAAATTGCTGTTCACGGAACACCACCAGAGCCACGCGGCATCCGCCTTTTTCCCGTCGCCTTTCGAAGATGCCGTCGTGCTGACCATGGACGGGGTCGGTGAATGGGCAACGACCTCGGTGGCCATGGGCCGCGGCAATACGCTTGAGATGATGCGGGAAATTCATTTTCCCCATTCCCTGGGTCTGTTGTATTCCGCCTTTACCTATTACACCGGCTTCAGGGTTAATTCCGGCGAATACAAGGTCATGGGGTTGGCCCCTTACGGCGAGCCGAAATACGCCAACCTGATTTTGGATAACCTGATGGACCTGAAGAACGATGGCACCTTCCGCCTCGATCAGTCCTATTTCGATTACTGTACCGGGTTGCGTATGACCAATGCCAAATTCGATGCGCTCTTCGGGGGAGCGCCGCGCAAGCCCGAAGAGCTGCTGGACCAGCGCCATATGGACCTCGCCGCTTCCGTCCAGGCAGTGACCGAGGAAGTGGTGACACGGCTGGTGCGCAGCCTGGCCGCCGAGGACATCTCCAAAAACCTGTGCCTGGCCGGCGGCGTGGCGCTCAACTGCGTCGCCAACGGCAAGGTGGCAAAAGCCGCCGCCTTCGAAAATATCTGGGTCCAGCCCGCCGCCGGTGACGCCGGGGGGGCGCTCGGTGCGGCGCTGGCGGCTTATTACCTGTTTCAGGGACAACCCCGCGATGCCGGTAAAATTATGGCGGCCGGGGACGCCATGCAGGGGTCGTATCTGGGGCCCGAATTCACCCAATCCGACATCGAAGAACGGCTGACAAAGGCGGGGGCACACTTCGCCGTGCTTGATGATAAGGCCCTGATCAGCAACACGGCGGCGGCGTTGGCCGATGGCTGCTCCGTCGGCTGGTTCCAGGGACGCATGGAATTCGGACCACGCGCGCTGGGTAACCGCTCGGTCCTGGGCGATGCCCGCTCAACCAGCATGCAAAAGACGCTCAACCTGCGCGTCAAATACCGGGAAAGTTTCCGCCCCTTCGCACCGTCTGTACTGCGAGAAGACATAGCGGACTGGTTCGATCTTGATGCCGACAGCCCCTACATGCTGATGGTCGCCGGCATCAAGGACAGCCGGCGTCTGGAAATGACGGTAGCGCAACAGGCTCTGTTCGGAATCGATAAGCTGAACGTTCCCCGCTCCGACATTCCCGCCGTCACCCATGTTGATTATTCCGCCCGCATCCAGACCGTGCACGAAAAAACCAATCCGCGTTACCACGCGCTGATCAGCCAGTTCAAGAAAGCCAGCGGCTGCCCGGTGATCGTCAATACGTCGTTCAATGTTCGCGGCGAACCCATTGTCGGCACGCCGGAAGATGCGTTTCGTTGTTTTATGGGAACTGAAATAGAGATTCTCGCAATCGGAAACTGCTACCTTAAAAAAGAAGATCAAGATCCCGCGCTGAGACATAATTACAAAGACGCCTTTGAATTGGATTGATTGACCGATGGCCCCTGTAATTGATAAGGCAATTGTTCCTGTCATCCTGTCCGGCGGTTCCGGGCAACGGCTCTGGCCCATATCCCGGGAACTGTATCCCAAGCAGTTGATCAACCTCATTTCCGAGCACAGCCTGTTGCAGGAAACGGCCAAACGCCTGAACAGCGCGCCCTTTGCCGCCCCGGTCATTGTCTGCAATGACGGCCACCGGTTTATCGTCGCCGAACAGTTGCGCGAGATCGGCGTCTCCCCCCAGGCCATTGTTTTGGAGCCGCACCGGCGCAACACCGCACCGGCTTGCGCCGTCGCCGCCTTGATGCTGGTACGCGACAATCCGGACGCCATGATGTTGTTGCTTCCGTCCGACCATATCATCAGGGACGAGGGTGCCTTCCGGGATGCCGTCAACGCCGGGCTGGAGAGCGCCAGGGGCGGCAAGCTGGTAACATTCGGCATCGTTCCTGATCATCCCGCCACCGGGTACGGCTACATCAAAAAGGGCGCGCCACTTGATGGGGGGGGTAAGTGCTTCGCCATCGGCCACTTCGCCGAAAAGCCCGACGCCGCTACCGCCGAACAATACGTCGCCGATGGTGACTATTTCTGGAACAGCGGCATGTTCCTGTTTACCGCTGCACGCTACCTGGAGATTCTGCAATCCCTGCGCCCCGCCATGGCCGACGCCTGCCGCAAAGCGGTTGATGGGGGATCGAACGACCTTGATTTTTTCCGCATCGATAACGACGCCTTTGCAGCTTGCGAAGCGGAATCCATCGACTACGCGGTGATGGAACATACCGACGAAGGCGCCATGGTGCCCGTCGATATGGGGTGGAGCGATGTCGGTTCCTGGACGGCGTTATGGAACATCAACGAAAAAGACGCAGACGGTAACGTTTTGACCGGCGACGTGCTGGCCGATGACGTCAAAGGGTCCTTCATCCACGCCGACGGCCCTTTGGTGGCGGCGTTAGGACTTGA
>LFEN01000027.1 GCA_001510075.1 Alphaproteobacteria bacterium casp-alpha2 | reverse complement strand
TGTGACCTCTGCCTTCGGAGGGCAGCGCTCTATCCAGCTGAGCTACGGGTGCTTAGAGCATTGCTCGTCGGGGCGAACTTACTCTCAGTTTTGCGGTCTCGCAAGCGTCCGGCAGTCGGGGGCGGCTGTCAGCGGCGCGCCGGTTTTGGCTTGCAGGTCAGCGAGGCCGAGGCCGTCGACAATTTCGCGCACCATCAGCCCTGCCGGCGTTACGTCGATGACGGCCAAATCGGTGAACACCGTGCTGACGACGCCCCGGCCAGTCAGTGGATAGGTGCAGGTTTCGACGATCTTGGGCGCGCCGTCTCTCGATTGGTGATTGGTGATGACGAACACCCGTTTGGCGCCCTGGGCCAAATCCATGGCGCCGCCGACGGCGGGGATGACGGTATTGTCGCCGGTTGACCAGTTGGCGAGGTCGCCGGTCCGGGAAATTTGAAACGCGCCCAGCACGGCGATGTCGATATGGCCGCCGCGGATCATGGCGAACGAGTCCGTGGAATCGAAAAACGCCGCCCCCGGCACCACCGTCACCGGCTTTTTGCCCGCCGTGATCAGATCGAAGTCCTCTTCTCCCCGGCGCGCCACCGGTCCCATGCCGAGGATGCCGTTCTCGCAATGAAACATGATGTCTGCATCATCGGGCAGATGGTTGGCGACCAGCTCGGGCATGCCGATGCCGAGGTTGACGTAAGTACCTCCAGGGGCGTTATGGGGAATATCCTGGGCCACGCGCCAGGCCATCTGCTCGCGGGCCAGGGGGGTGATGAGGGGGGTCATAGCCCGGCCTCTTCGTCGCGGAGAATTTCCGCTTCGCTGATGGGGTCGGGCACGTGGACGATGCGATCGACAAAAATGCCGGGCGTGACGACGTGTTCGGCATCGATGCCGCCGGGCGCAACAATGCTTGCCGCCTGGACAATGGTCAAATCTGCCGCCATGCACATGGCCGGGGCGAAATTGCGCGCCGCCAGCCGGTAGGTCAGGTTGCCCAGGTGATCAGCCTTGTCGGCCTTGATCAGCGCCACGTCGGCGTGGATCGGGTGTTCCAGAACATGTTCGGTACCATCGATGATGCGGGTTTCCTTGCCCTCGGCCAGGGGCGTGCCGGCGGATGTCGGGGTGAAAAAGCCGCCGATGCCGGCGCCGCCGGCGCGGATGCGTTCGGCCAGGGTGCCTTGCGGCACGACGTCGAGCTCGACCTTGCCGTCCCGGTAGAGTTGCTGAAAAATTTCCGAATGTGACGAGCGCGGAAAAGAACAGATGACTTTTCTGACCCGCCCGGCATTCAGCAGCGCCGCCAGCCCCAGCCGCCCGGTGCCGGCGTTGTTGTTGATGACGCACAGGTCCCTGGCGCCTTGTTCGATCAGGGCGTGCAGCAATTCCGTCGGATTGCCGGCGTCGCCGAAACCGGAAACCATCACCACTGCACCATCTTTGATGCCGGCGACGGCGGCGGCAAGGCCAGCGACACGTTTATCGATGGTCATCGTTTTTGATCCATTCACCGGCGCCCTTTTCCGCCCCGGACGGTAACGGCGTCGCGGCATCGTCGATCCAGTGAGCGATGTCTTTCCAGATAACGTCCGCGGCCAGGTCGCGCAGCAGCATGTGATAACCGTTTTTGTAGACCGCCACGCGCTGGCGCACCGTCGCCGCCGCCGGCAGGCGCCCGAGCATCAGGCGGGTCGGTTTTTTGGGGATGACCTCGTCCTTGCGCCCGTACAGAATCAGCGCCCTGGGGTCGAACCGGGCGGCCCTGTCCAGGGCTTCGTCCATCAGGTCGGTCAGGCCGTGGATGGCGTCGACACGGGTCGCCTTGATGACCAGCGGGTCGCGGCCGAGCGCTCTCAACATTTCGATATTATCCGAGGCCATGATCTTCAGGCCCTGTCCGGTAAGGGTGACGCCGGGCATGATGCGGACGCTCAGCCACAGCGCCAGGCGCTGATACCAGGGCATGGTAATGCGGCCCCAGACGGCGGGGGCGACAAGGATAATGCCGTCGGCCTTGAGGGCGCCCGGGGATATGTCCGGGGGCCGGTCCGGGTCCGTCGCCGCGACCATGATGACGGCGCCGCCCATGCTGTCGCCCAGCAGGTACAAGGGCACGCCCGGATGCCGTTCGCGGACAAGGCGGGTGAATTGCTTGAGGTCGCCGGCGAGGCCTTGGGTGCCGGGCCAAAGCCCATGCCCCGGCGAGGCGCCGAAGCCGCGTTGATCGTAGGCGTAGGACCGGATGCCGTGCTTGGCCAGATATTTACCCGGTTCGTCGAAAAAATTCGAATAATCGTTAAAGCCGTGCAGCGCGATCAGCACCGCCCTGGCGGGAGGCTTTTCAGGCCCCCAACGGCGGACCGGGAGAATTGTTCCGTCACTGGCGATGAAACGATCGTCGCTGAGTTGGGGTTTTTGGATGGCTTTGCCCGGCGCATTGAGGAGCGGCGCGCAGGCCGTCGCCAGGGCCCCCACCAGGACTGCTGCCAGGGTCCCCATCAGGGCCATGCTGACGCCGGTGTTCATCGGCGCGGGTTTCCGGTGAGGCTGAGAAAAATTTCTTCCAGTTCGGCTTCTTTGGTCGAGATATCGATAACGCCGAGGTTTGCCGCCTGCACCCGGTGGAGGATCTCGCCTGAATGTATTTTCGACGGCGGGTAGAAAACGATCAACTCGCGGGCGTTCCTGATCTCAACCTTCAGCCCGGCAAGGGTGTCGGGTATTTGCGCGACATCGCGATCGACACGGATAATCATTTCCTTGCTGTCGAGGCGGGCCAGCAGGTCCTTCGTCGATTGGCAGGCAATCAGGTTCCCGTGATCGATGATGGCGATGGTGTCGCAAAGCGCCTGGGCTTCTTCCAGATAGTGCGTGGTCAGCAACACCGTCGTGCCGCGGCGGTTCATGTCGCGGACCCGTTGCCATAACTGGCGGCGCATATCGACATCGACGCCCGCCGACGGTTCATCCAGCACCAGCACCGGCGGCGAATGGACCATCGCCTTGCCGACCAGCAGCCGCCGGCGCATGCCGCCGGAAAGCGACCGGGTATAGGCTTCCGCCTTGTCGGCCAGACCGATGGCGTCGAGAACCTCTTCGGTGCGGCGTTCGGCTTTCGGGACGCCGTAGAGTCCGGCCTGCACGTCCAATAATTCGCGCGGCGTGAAGTACGGGTCGATGTTCAACTCCTGCGGCACGATGCCGATGGCGAGGCGCGCGTTCCGCATATCTTTTTCGATGTCATAGTTCCAGATGCGGGCCTCGCCCGAGGTCTTTTTGACCAGCCCGGCGAGGATATTGATGAAGGTCGATTTGCCCGCCCCGTTGGGACCCAGCAGTCCAAAAAAAGACCCCCTGGGAATTTTAAGCGAGACATCCTTCAAGGCCTGCACCGGCGGTTCGTTTTTTTCAGACCGGTAGGTTTTTGACAGGCCGATGGTTTCGATGGCGAATTCGGGGTCCTGATGATTTGCCGTTTGTGGGGCCATAGGGAATATCAATGCCTTGGATGATGCCTTGGAAAGTGTCAGGGCGGGGTTTAATTAATCGAAGCCAATCGGTATCATTGGCCTGTCGGATTGGTCAACGTACTTGTGAGGGCATGGTAAATCATGACGGAAGAAAGCACCATCGAGGCAACGTCATCAACGGTCGGCTGTGACGGCGGCGGCGGCGCGCTGGGGCACCCGTTGGTCTACCTGAAAATTCCCGTATCGGGGGACGGTGCCGAGGGCATTGAGGGGGAAATTGTCTGCCCTTACTGTTCGCGTCATTACGTTTTGCGCAAAACGCCTTCGAAAACCTGAAAATTTCGTTATTGTTTCGCTATTCGTACAAAAACGTTCTGACATATTGCGAAACATATGGAAACACTGTCCCACCGCCAAATTCGGGTAAAGTCCCTGATTAAGATATTGATATGTAAGGCGCGGAATTTTTCCGCCGCCTTTTTTTTGATGTGTCGTCGATGGGGTTTTCATGTTCAAGCATTCACGATTAGGGACCAGGATTACCCTGTCGGTCAGTTTGATCCTGGTGGCGTTGCTGTTCTCCAGCGCCGCGGCCTTTATCTATTACGAACACGCAAGCCTGAAAAATAGCTACAGCGCCCGCGCGACGCAGGTTCTGCACGTCATAGAAGCGGGCCATACCCAGGCGATGCTGAACCGGGGAGACAAAAAAGACATCAACCCCGTCATGGACGCCTTCAACGAGACTCTGCGCCAGCTTACGGAAACCTCAACGGACATGACGGTGTGGGTGGTGATGGGGCCGGAGGTGCTAAACTTTCAGAAGAAATCGGGGCACTTGGAAATTGAGCCGCCCCAGGATGAATTCGACCACCGGGCGCTTCAGACAAGCAAAACCGTTTCCGGATTTATCGGCGACAGGCTGTTCCGGATGACGACGCCGGTCATTCTGGGTCAGGGCAACGCCCGCCACGAGGCCTGCTTCGCGTGCCACGGCAAGGATATGGGCATGAAGGAAGGCGACGTCATCGGCGCCTTTTCCATCGGCCTCGATATCAGGGAAAGTCAGGACGGATTTTCCCGCCTCGCCTTTGCCGCCTTTTCCGCCGCGTTTTTTGTTTTGGTGGTGGTTCTGCTTTTTACCAGCGGCGTGCTTCATCGCCTGGCCGGCGCCCCCATCGCCCGCATGACCAAAATCATGGAAGACATGGCCGGGGGTGATGTCGATGCCGAGATTCCCAACCGCGACCGTGGCGATGAAATCGGTGCCATGGCGCGCGCCCTTGATGTGTTCAAGGGATACGACCTTGAACGCCGCAAGGCGCTCGGGGAATTGAAAAATTCACGCGACGAACTGGAAACCCGCGTCGTCGAACGGACGCAGGAGGTCGAGGAAAAAGGCCAGCGCCTGACGGCGATCATGGAAAACGCCGCCGAAGGCATTATTACGGCCGATGAAAACGGCCTGATCGAAAGCTTCAATCCCATGGCGCAAAAGCTTTTCGGCTACAAGGCCGATGAGGTCATCGGTAAAAATCTGTCGATGCTGATGACCGGCCACGACAAGAAGCACCATGACGCCTATGTCGAAAGCTACAAGGCAACGGGCGTGGGCAAGATTTTGGGTGTCCGCGAACGGGAACTCAAAGGACAGCGCAAAAACGGCGAAATGTTCGATTTTGAACTCAACGTCGCCGAGTTCGCGCTGGATGGCGTGCGCCATTTCATCGGCACCATCCGCGACATCTCCAAGAGAAAATCCCTCGAGCGTGAAAGCAATCGCCGCCAGGAATTTCAGAACATGCTGCAAGCCGTCGTCCAGGCGGCCAACGAATCCAGAACCGTCGATGTCGCCATCAAGGCGTGCCTGAGCGAGGTCTGCTCGCTCATGGGTTGGCCGTTGGGGCATGTGTTTTTCGCCGACAAGGACAACCCGAACCGGCTGGCGTCGTCCGGGTTATGGCATTTCGATAGCCCGGCCCGGTTTGATGCCTTCAAGCAAGTGACGGGGGAAATTTTCTTCGACAAAGGAGTCGGCATTCCGGGTCGGGTGCTGGCCACCGGCAAGTCGGTATGGGTGGCCGAGTTGACGAGTGACCCCACCCCCCCCCGGCGCGTGGCGGCATTGGAAGCCGGCTTGGCTTCCGGCATGGCGTTTCCCATTCCCGCCAACGGAAAGGTCGGCGCGGTGCTGGAATTTTTCACCGATACCCCCATGCCGGTCGATAATTATCTGCTTTGGGTCTTAAGCCAGATCGGCATTCAATTGGGTCAGGTGATTGAGCGCAACGAGGCGCTGGAACAATTGGCCGATGCCATGGAAGAAACGGCGAAGGCCAATCAGGCGAAGACGGAATTTCTGGCCAACATGTCGCACGAATTACGCACGCCGCTGAATTCCATCATCGGGTTTTCCGAGGTCGTCGGGAATGAAACGTTCGGGCCGTTGCAAAACGACCGCTACCGGGAATATATGCGCGACATTCACGGATCGGGAAAACACCTGCTGAAACTGATCAACGACATTCTCGACGTCTCCAAGGTCGAGGCCGGGGCCATGGAACTGGTCGATGAACCCATCGATGTCAAAGAGGTGGTTGCCGATGCGCTGCGCCTGTTGCAGGGCCGCGCCGACGACGCGCGCATTACGCTCAAGGCGGAAATCGACGACGGCCTGCCCGGTCTGCGGGCCGACTTTGTCCGGGTCAAACAGATACTCCTCAACCTGCTGTCCAATGCCGTCAAGTTTACGCCCCTTGGCGGTTCGGTGACGCTCAATGCGCATCTCGATGACGGTGGAAATATGCTCATTTCCGTGGCCGACACCGGCATCGGCATTGCCGAAGACGAGATCGAGAAAATGTTCCAGCCCTTCACCCAGGCTTCCAGCGGCTTTGGCAAGCGCCACGAAGGAACGGGCTTGGGCCTTTATCTGGTGAAATCCCTGGTCGAGGAACACCAGGGCACGATAAAAATCGAAAGCAAATTAGGACACGGCACGACGATCTCCATTATCTTCCCGCCAGACCGGGTGCTTGGCGCAAAAGCCGAGCCTGAGCCAAAGCCAAAGCCGGAGCCCAAGGCCGGTA
Source organism: Alphaproteobacteria bacterium casp-alpha2 (assembly GCA_001510075.1). GTDB lineage: Bacteria > Pseudomonadota > Alphaproteobacteria > Rhodospirillales > Casp-alpha2 > Casp-alpha2. Next base: position 12,872 of record LFEN01000027.1, on the reverse strand, counting down.
AGGCCGCCTGTTTCCCCTAGCCATAAGACACGCAGGACGAACAGACCGTGTCCCTGACATCGCCGGTTAAGTGGGCGGCGCGCAGGTCCTGGAACTTCTGCGAATGCCAGGCTTCCATGAACGGGATTTCGTTCAGGTCGCCGCAATGAAAGCGCCCGTCGTGGTCGAAACAACACGCCGACAAATGCCCGTCATGGGTGACCCGCGCCTCGGTGAACAGCGACCAGCACGGCACCGGGGCGCGCATGTTGTCAAACCGCCCGGGGTTGCCGCCCTTGATCGCCCAGCCGCGTTCGTTCTCCGCCACGCTGACCAGATCGGCCTGGGAATACAGCGGCAAGGAATACACCTGATCAAGCAACGGCTCGACCTCGGCGACGACGGTACGCATGCGGTCTCCCTGTTCGCCGTCGTAATTGATGTAGGACGCATAAATTCCGCAATCGTAGCCGCCCTCATCGCGCACTCGGGCCGTGGTTTTGATGTTTTCGATAATTTCCGGATAGATCGACGCCTTGACCCCGGCGATCGACGCGAACTGATCCTCGTCGGCATAATTAAGCGAAAACTTCATGCTGTCGAGCCCGGCTTCCATACAGGCTTTGACCTTGTCCGGTTTGGCCAGCGATCCGTTGGTGGTGATAAAGACATAGGGGAACCCTTCGTCTTTCGCCGCCAAGATTGCGTCGGGCAGCCATTTCAGGAGCATGCTTTCGCCCAGATAAAAGACGCCGATTTCCTCAACCCCCGAGCGGCGTAAATCCTTCAGCAGCTTGACGTAAAAATCCCAGTCCATGTCCCCCTTTTCGCGCAGCTTGTCCGCCGTGGCGCAAAACGAACATTTGAAATTGCACCTGGCCGTCAACTCGATCTTCACTGCCCTGGGGCAAGGGGGAGCGGCAGCGCGCCGTTCTTCGTCGATGCCGGTGATCGCGTCAATGCGGTCGGTAATCTTGCCGATAGCCATGGTTTTGCTTCCCTTTGTTGAGAATCGAGGAGGGGAACCATGGCAAATCCCGGCGCCCGCCGCCTTGATAAGGGTCAAGGGCGGGGGGAGGGGTGGTTTTTCAGCGTTCCTACAAAAAGGGAGCCATCCACACAGGACATTCACTTGCCGGACAATTCAGCCGGATCAGCCTCACCAACAAGTTTGGAGCTAACCTGGAAAGTGGTATCGTTTGTCATGAACGAACCCCGCTTTGAAATTGCCGTTATAAAAGGCGACGGCATCGGCATTGATGTAACCGACGCGGCCCTTGCCGTTGTTGGGGCTGCCTGTGAGCGGATTGGCGGGTTTCGCCTGGACTACCTGGACTTGTTGGCAGGGGCCGGATATTTCAAGGAAACTGGCCTAGATATAGCCCCTGGTGCCGAGGAGGCCGCAGGCGCCGCCGACGCTATCTTCCTGGGCGCCATCGGGTTGCCCGAGGTTCGCCATGCCGACGGCACTGAAATTTCACCCCATCTGCGGCTGCGCGAGATGTTCCAGTTGTATGCGGGCGTGCGGCCGGTTAAGGCCTACCCGAACGTGCCCCTTCGTCTCGCCGATCCGCGTGCAGCCAACATAGACATGGTTGTTTTAAGGGAGTCTACGGAAGGCCTGTTTTATTCGGCAGCGGTTCATAATCGCAATCCGGTGGCAACCGACGATGAGGTGCAGGATATTCTGCGCGTGACGCGTAGGACGACCGAGAAACTCCATGATTTTGCCTTCAAGCTTGCGCAAAAACGGAAAAGCCGCGGGCAAAAAGGCACGGTGACCTGCGTCGATAAGGCGAACGTGTTCCGGTCGATGGCATTCTTCCGAAAAATATTTGATGAACGCGCCGGCAACTTTCCGGATGTGGAGAAGGCCTATAGTTACGTGGACGCTCAGGCATTGGATTTGATCCGTAGGCCCTGGGATTTCGACGTCATGGTCATGGAAAACATGTTCGGCGACATCCTGTCCGACCTTGCGGGCGGCCTGGTCGGTGGGATGGGCATGGCAGCCTGTGGTGAGATTGGGGATGAACACGCGCTGTTTCAGCCGGCCCACGGCAGCGCCCCGGACATCATTGGCCAGGACAAGGCTAATCCTCTGGCGGCAATATTAAGTGGAGCCATGATGCTCGACTATTTGGCCGACAAATCCGGCCACCAACTCTTGGCCGATTCGGCCCAGGTCATTGAGGAGGCTATTCACCAAGGTTTTGTCGCTAATCGCATCCGGCCCATGGAATTCGGCGGTGATATGGGCACCAAGGCCATTACCGCTGAATTGATTATGCTTATCCGCTCACCCCTCACGTTAAGCATGACGCCATAAGAGGGCATTTTTCCGGTTGCGGGAGCCGCCGTCGGGGCGGAGCGTAGGATGGACTTTCCGTGTCTCGTTCATGGTTTAGCTCCAGCGTCTTTAATTTAAAACCGCCGTTGCCCTTCGCAAATCCAATACCATCGTGCGCTATCTCGTTTCTAAATACGGTCCGGAGGAGATTTATCCGGTTGATCCGGTGAAGCGGGCACGAGCCGAACAATGGATGGACTGGGCAAACTATGAGACGTCCATATCGCTAAGGGGCGCGTTCCTGGGCGGCCAGCTCGATGTGCATCTTCAAAACACCGGTCCCTACATCACCGGCGAACACTTCACCATCGGCGACATCCCCATCGGTCTCGTCGTCAACCGCTGGTTCCACCTGCAAATGGACCGGCCCGACTATCCCGCCGTCTCGGCCTACTATGAGAGACTGTCGCTAAGACCACCCTACCGGACGCACGTCCGCAACGGCCTGCCGTAGAAGGGCAACACTGAGTATATCCATTGAAATTTCTTGACGACGATAAGTCGAAAGCACCTTGGCGGACAAGCCGATGCGTCACCGCTGTTGAGTGCGGCGACGCATCACCACTTAAACGGCTCCCGTGTACTCGCCGCGGGCCGGGTAATCATTGGCGATCACGAAATCCAGCGCCTGGACCATCTCCTTAAAGACAGGGCGGACGAACGGCATTGTCTGCACCGAAGCGTAGTAAAGGGTCTGGTCGGGACGAACCAGGAAAACACCCGGTTCCGAGAAGAGTTCAGGTTCTTCGATACCGATCGACGTTTTGCCGCGGGACGTCGAGATCGACAAACCCCATTCCTTCGCAACAGAAAGAGGCAGGCCGTATCCGACACGAAGATTCAAAGCGCCGACCTTGTCGGCCATCTCCTGTGCGCGTTTTTCCTCGTCGGAGCTGATGGCAATCGTCTTCACGCCGCGCTCCAGGAATTCGGGGGTCAGGCGTTCAAGTTCCTTGAGGTAGTTTGCGCAAATGGGGCAGTGCAGGCCGCGGTAAAACGTGACGAGCGTGAAGCGTTCCGCATTATCAGTTGCAAGGTTAAAAGCACCATGGGACAGGGTAGCCACTTCGATATCCGGCGTTTTCTGACGGGGGACGAGCATTACAAGAATCCTTTCTTTTAGACTAACGCAAATACTAGATGCCTGTCTTTGAGGGCACCATGCAATTCACCTGTGCGTATAAAAACGACCGGCTAAAGGATCATGATAAGATTTGGGAATTTTAAAGATTCCTAAAAAAGGAAATAATTCTTTACAAATGAGAATAAAAAGGGTATGTTGGCAGGCATGAAGACGGTGCCGATAACAAGTTGAAAACAAGCGGGCAATGGACCCAATGATGACAAATGACGACATTTCAGCCCGTTTCCAGACGTTGATTTGTGCAAAATCAAGTGGTTACGGTCAAAACAAGGGCTGAAAATGATGACTTTAGGACGACATAATGATGACATCAGGACGACAACCTGACGACATTAGGACGACATTAGGACGACATTAGGACGACATTAGGACGACATCCGGGCGACACGCTGATGATGGTTGGAATACGCCCGGATGCTTTTTCGATGACTTCCCGGCGCGGCCAAGTAAGGTGGAAACGTGAGAAAAAAATGAAAAAATTCAAAACCGGGGAGCGAGAACAAGTGAGCAAGAAGCCCGAACACGTTTTTCTGATCGACGGGTCGGGGTTCATTTTCCGCGCCTATTATGCAATCAAGGCCGACATGACCAACCCCGCCGGCACGCCGGTCAACGCTGTCTTCGGCTTCACCAAAATGATCATGAAACTGATCGAGGATACCGAAGCTGGCCATATCGCGGTGATTTTCGACAAGGCGCGCAAAACCTTCCGCAACGATATCTACCCCGACTACAAAGCCAACCGGGGCGCGCCGCCCGACGATCTGGTGCCGCAATTCGCCCTGGCCCGCGATGCGACCGAGGCGTTGAATGTCGTTTGCGTCGATATGAATGGCTTCGAAGCCGACGATTTGATCGCCACCTACACCAAGCAGGCCCTGGCGGCGGGCGCCGATGTGACCATCGTGTCGTCGGACAAGGATCTGATGCAACTGGTCGGTCCCGGCGTCGTCATGTTTGACGCCATGAAAAACAAAATCATCGGCGCCGACGAGGTCATGGAGAAATTCGGCGTCGGGCCGGAAAAAGTCACCGAAGTGCAGGCCCTGGCCGGCGATTCGTCGGACAACATACCCGGTGTCGCCGGTATCGGGGTCAAGACGGCGGCGCAGTTGATTAACGAATACGGCGACCTGGAAACCTTGTTGGCGCGGGCCGGCGAAATCAAACAGCCGAAGCGGCGCGAGAAATTGCTGGAAGAAGCCGACGCGGCGCGTTTGTCGCTGGAGCTGGTGACGCTGCGCGACGATGTGCCGTCGCTGCCCGATCTTTCCTGTTTTGCCGTCCAGCAGCCGACGGCGGAAACCCTGTTGCCGTTCCTGCGTGATATGGGTTTCAAGTCGTTGTTGAAAACCGCCGAGGCGCGTTTTGGCATCAGCGTTCCTGAGCCTGCGCCGGAGAACGAGCCCTTAAGCGAAGCCCAACAAAAATCAACCGCCCCCGACTACCAACTGGTTCAGACAATAGAGGCGCTGAAAACCTGGATCGACGCAGCATATAAAGAAGGCGTCGTCGCGGTCGATACGGAAACCACGTCGCTGGACGCCATGCGGGCCGAGCTGGTCGGTGTTTCGCTGTCCGTCGAAGCCGGGCGGGCGTGCTACATCCCGCTTGGCCACAAGAAACCGGCGGCGCAAGGCGCGTTTGATCTCGGTGGAGATGGCGGCGATGGCGCGGGGGAAAGCCCTGGCGGAGATGAGGCGCCGCAACAATTGCCGCTCGAAGACGCGATCAAATTGTTAAAGCCGCTGCTCGAAGATGCGTCGGTGCTGAAAATCGGCCAGAACATCAAATACGACATGAAGGTGCTGTCGCGCCACGGCATTGCCATCTCGCCCATCGACGACACCATGTTGCTTAGTTACGTGCTGGAAGGCGGCCTGCACGGTCACGGCATGGATACGCTTTCGGAAATTTTTCTCGACCACAAAACGATCAAATATGCCGACGTCACCGGCACCGGCAAGGCCAAGGTGACGTTCGATATGGTGGGGTTGGCCGACGCCCTGGATTATGCCGCCGAGGACGCCGATATCACCGGGCGCCTGCACCGGGCGTTGAAGCCGCGCCTGGCCCGCGATCATATGGTCAGTGTCTATGAAACCCTGGAACGGCCCCTGGTGCCGGTCCTGGAAGAAATGGAACGCACGGGCGTTTTGGTCGACGGCAAGGAACTGAAACGCCTGTCCGATGATTTCGGCAAGCGACTGGCGGCCTTTGAAATCGACATCCACAAATTGGCGGGACGGGAATTCAATATCGGTTCGCCCAAACAACTGGGCGAAATTTTGTTCGACGAACAGGGTCTGCCCGGCGGCAAGAAAGGCAAGACGGGGGCCTACGGCACCGGCGTTGACGTGCTCGACAAGCTTGCCGAGCAAGGTCACGACTTGGCCGCCCGGGTGCTCGACTGGCGGCATTTGGCGAAGCTGAAAAGCACCTATTCGGATGCCTTGATGGAACAGATCAACCCCGACACCGGGCGCGTGCATACGTCTTATTCGCAAGGCGCCGTGGCGACGGGCAGACTGGCGTCATCGAACCCGAATTTACAGAACATTCCTATCCGCACCGAAGAAGGCCGTAAAATCCGCCGCGCCTTTGTGCCGGCCAAGGGCATGGTGTTTCTAAGCGCCGACTATTCGCAGATCGAACTCAGGCTGCTGGCCCACGTCGCCGGCATTGATAGTTTGAAACAAGCCTTCCGCGACGGTCAGGATATTCACGCCATGACCGCGTCTCAGGTTTTCGATGTGCCCATCGACGGCATGGACCCGATGGTGCGGCGCAAGGCCAAGGCGATTAATTTCGGCATTATTTACGGCATTTCGGCCTTTGGTCTGGCGCGCCAGTTGGGCATCGGCAATTCGGAAGCCGGCGAATACATCGACGCCTATTTTGAAAAATACCCCGGCATCCGCGATTACATGGAGCGGACCAAGGAAGAAGCCCGCGAACACGGCTTTGTCAAAACGCTGTTCGGGCGCAAGTGTCACATCAAGTCGATTAAGGATAAAAACCAGAATGTCCGGTCCTTAAGCGAACGCGCCGCCATTAACGCCCCGATCCAGGGCGGGGCAGCCGATGTTATCAAGCGCGCCATGATCCGTCTGCCGGATGCATTGAAGGCGAAAAAGCTAAAGGCGAAGATGTTGTTGCAAGTGCACGATGAACTGATTTTCGAAGTCCCGGAAAAGGAACTGCAAGCAACCACCGCCATAGTCCGCGATATTATGTCCGGCGCGGCGCATCTCGATGTGCCGCTGGTCGTCGATATCGGCCACGGGGCGAACTGGGACGAGGCGCACTAGGTGGCGGCGGCCTTTTTCTGTAAATGCTTGGCCAGCCGATAGCCCAGCAACACGGCGCAGATGGCGGCGTAGATGATCGGTTCAAGCTGCACGCCTTTGCGCATCATATAGAAATGAATACAGGCCAGGATGCCGGCCGGGTAGACCAGTTTGTGAAGCTTGACCCAGCGCTTAGCCCCGAGCCGTTTGATCATGCCCTGGGTCGAGGTCGCCGCCAACGGCGCCAGCAAAAAGAAATTTGCTATGCCGACGGTGATGTAGGTGCGCTTGGTGATGTCTTTCCAGATTTCCGCCCAGTCGAAAAACTGGTCGAGCCCTATATAGCTGGACATGTGCAGGCAGACGTAAAAAAACGCATAGACCCCGATCATGCGGCGGAACTGCATGATGGCGTTCCAGCCGGTGATGCCCCTGACGGGCGTGATCGCCAGGGCTGCCAGCAGAAACCGGATGGCCCAGTCGCCGAGATAGCGGTTGATGTATTCGATCGGGTTGGCGCCCAACGGTCCGCTCGGGCCGAAGCCGCTGGAATACGCCGTCCAGGCAACCCACGCCAGCGGCCCCAGGCAGGCGACGAAGACGACGGGTTTGACGATTTTACGGATAACGTCGTTTCGGGTCATCAAGAACTTATAGAGGATCGGGACGGGGCTGAGTTAGTAAAGTTTGCGCAGGTCCATACCGGCGTACATCTGGCCGACTTCTTCCTCGTAGCCGTTGAACATCTTTGTCGGGCGTTTGAGGAAATCACCGATGCGGCGTTCCTTGGCCTGGCTCCATCGGCGGTGGTTCACCGTCGGGTTGACGTTGGAATAAAAGCCGTACTCCTGGGGCGCAGACTCGTTCCAGGCCGTCGCCGGCATGGTCGCCTGAAATGTCATCTTGACGATCGACTTGATCGACTTGAAGCCGTACTTCCACGGCACGACAAGGCGGATGGGGGCGCCGTTCTGGTTCGGCATTTCCTCACCGTAAAGGCCGACGGCCAGGAGGCTCAGCGGGTTCATGGCCTCGTCAATGCGCAGCCCTTCCTTGTAGGGCCAATTGAGGACCGGGCGGCGCACGCCGGGCATTTGCTTCGGGTCGTTGAGGGTCTCAAAAGCCACGTACTTGGCGTCCGACTTGATACCGACGCGCTTGACCACATCGGCCAGCGAGATGCCGACCCAGGGAATGACCATGGACCAGGCCTCGACACAGCGCATCCGGTAAACCCGTTCTTCCAGGGCGTGCGGTTTGAGGAGGTCTTCAAGATTATATTGCCCCGGCTTTTCCACGGCGCCGTCGATGGCCAGGGTCCAGGGCTTGGTCTTGAATTTCGTGGCGTTTTTATATGGGTCGGTCTTGCCGGTGCCGAATTCGTAAAAATTGTTGTATTTGGTGACGGGGTCTTTGTCAGTCATCTTTTCGCCGACGCTATCAAGGGTCCATTTGCTTTTTTGCACGCCGGGCAGCATCTGCGGCGTCATGGCGGCAAACGCCGGTGGCGCGATGGCGCCGAAGGCGACGCCGGCGCCGGCGATGGCGGCGGTTGCAAGAAACTTCCTGCGGTCGAGATAGACCGAATGGGGGGTGATCTCAGAAGATTTGGCGTCGGAAGCTTTTTTGACCTTGATCAGCATGGCAATTATCCCGTCTTTCCGTGTTGGTAGGGGGTGATTATCCGACCTTAATTACATATTTCGCATATTCAGTCATATAAGCCCGCATCACATTTTAGAGAGCGAATATTAATTTTTGTCGATTATTTTGTCCCTTAACGTCCGGCTACAAAGAAGATGGTTATCAGGAATTAAGAATGCGCGTTTTATATCACCTCTGGATGTCGCCGGCGTGCCGCAAGGTGCGCATCGTGCTGATGGAAAAACGGCTCGATTTCAAGCTCAAGGGGGAAGACGTCTGGGCGCGGCGGGAGGAATTTCTGGCCCTCAATCCGGCCGGCGACTTGCCGGTGCTGGTTGAGGCCGATGGCACGGCGCTGTCGGGCAGTGACGCCATTTGCGAGTTTCTTGACGAAGTCCATCCCGACCCGTCCCTGTATGGCCACCAAGCCCTGGGCCGGGCCGAGGTCAGGCGTCTGGTGCATTGGTTCGATGACAAGTTCAACACCGAAGTGACGGAAAATCTGGTCGGCGAAAAATTGGTTAAACGGATGCGCGGCCTGGGCGCGCCGGAATCCAGGGCCGTCCGCGCCGGTCACGCCAATATTCATCACCATCTGGATTATATCGGCTATCTCTGTGAGCGCCGGACGTGGCTCGGGGGTGGCAATTTTTCAATGGCCGACATTACCGCCGCCGCCCATCTGTCGGCGGTTGATTACCTCGGCGATGTGCCCTGGCACGAACACGCGGAGGCCAAGGACTGGTACGCCAGGGTTAAATCCCGGCCCAGTTTCCGGGCCTTGCTGCAAGATAATATCCCCGGCGCGCCGCCGCAAAAGCACTACGCCAACCTGGACTTTTAGTTGCCGGTCTTGACGTCCATGTTCTCAAGGTTCTGACGCGCTGAAGTGGCGGCAGGGCTGCCCGGCGCGACGCTCAACACTTTCAGCCAGTCCAGCCGGGCGCTTTTATTGTCGCCCTTGAGGCGCCTCAGGATGCCGCGCTCCAGCAGGGCTTCGCTATGATTGGGCCGGAGCGCCAGGGCCCGGTCCACATCGGCCAGCGCGAGGTCCGGCTTGTTGAGAAAGCGGTAGGTGGTGGCCCGGAAAACAAAGGCGTCGGGCCGGCGATTTTCCTGTTCGATGGACTTGTTGAGGTCGGCAAGGGCAGCGTCATAATTTTTTTGCCCGGCCCTGGCCTGGGCGCGGTCGACGAGCAGGGCGCTATCGTGGGGGGTTAGCTTGAGGGCCGCGCTCAGCACCGCCTCGGCGCGCCCCGGTTGATCCGCCAGCAGCCAGGCCTGCGCCGAATGGGCCAACAGCCCGGCTTTGACCGACACGTCCTCCTTGGCTTTTTTGGCCAGGGTTTCCAGTCGCCCGGCCGCTTCGCGGTACTGGCCAAGCCCGATCAGCGACGTCGCCAGGCAGTGCTCGGCTGCACTGCCGCCGCCGAGCCCGCGCCAGCCCAGCGCCGCATCAAACCCTTGCTGCGGGTTTTCCCGGGCCAGGGTCATGCACTCGTTGTATCGCCGGGCCGGGTTAACGTCCTGGGCCTGCAAAGGACTCCAGGGCAGGAGAAGGAAAAAAAGCAGCGCCGGGATGATCTTCAGGACCTCGGTATTTTTCAGGTTCTTAGGCCGGGCGCCGTCGAGGACTTCTTTGATTGCCGCCAGGGTGTCGCGCTCTACCCGCTCGAATGCTTCTTTCGTCCACCAGGCGAAGTGCGGCGTCAGGATGACGTTGTCGCGGCCAAAAAGCGGATAATCCGGGGTCAGGGGTTCGTCGGCAAATACATCGAAAGCGGCGCCGGCGATCAGATTGCCGTCGATGGCCCGGATTAGCGCCTCTTCATCGACAATGGCGCTCCTGGAGACATCGATCAAATAGGCCGTCTTCTTCATTTTCCGCAATGCCGCCTCGTTGATAAGCCCCGTCGTCTCGGGGGTCAGAACGCAATGGATTGAGACAAAATCAGATTGCTCCAGCAAGGTATCCAGATTGACAAATTCGACGCCGTATTCACGGACCGACCCCGGCTCGACGTATGGGTCCGACGTCAGCACGTTCATGCCAAAACCCTGGCAGCGGGGCGCCATGGAGCGGCCGATCCGACCGAAACCGACAAGGCCGATGGTCTTGCCCGAAAGGTCCATGCCGAAAAGCTCCGGCACTGGCCAAACCCAGGCCTTTTCACGCATTGTCCGCTCGATGGCCGGCAGCTTTCTGGCCAGGCTGATCATCAGGGAAAAGGCATGATCGGCAATCGTGTCGGGGCCGTAATCTGGGCAGTTGACGACCATGACGCCGTTTTTGGTCGCGGCATCAATGTCGATGGCGTCGGTGCCGACGCCGTATTTGACGATGCCCTTGAGGTTTTTAGCGGCATTGATGACCTTGGCGGTGATGTTGGTGTAACATGTCAAAATCAGGTCGGCGTCAATCGCCGCTTCGGCCAATTCGTCTTCGTCATAACTTTCGATCGTCACCACGTCGGCGATCGGGCTCAATTCATCCAGGTATTGCTCGATGATAAAAAGCTCGGCGTCGGTGCGGAGAATTTTGGCTTTCACACGCGTCTCCTCGTTTTGTACCTTGCCAGCACACATATAACCGATAATAACCAGCAAATCGAATGGACGCGAAACATGATGAAAGCGCTTCAAGGTTCATCTCATGACTAATGCCAAATCCAGCCCGCGTCTGTTTTGCTTCGGCCTGGGCTACAGTGCTTCCCGGCTGGCCAGAAAGCTGGCGACGCAAGGCTGGGCGATTGCCGGCACGTGCCGGTCTGCGGAAGGCGAAGCCGAATTACGCGCGCAGGGCTTTGACGCCTTTCTGTTTGATGGCGAGCGTCCGCTTGAAGATGCCGACGCGGCCCTTAAGGGAACGACGCATTTGCTGAATTCCGTGCCGCCTGACGCCGCCGACCCGGTGCTGGCGTTGCACCGGCAAGACATCATCGGCATCGATGGCCTTCGCTGGGCCGGCTATCTTTCGACCACCGGCGTTTATGGCGACACCGGCGGGGCCGTCGTCGATGAGACGGCGTCCCTGAACCCGACCTCGGAACGGGGCCTTCGACGCGTTCGGGCGGAAGAAGGCTGGCTTGGCCTGCACCGGGATCACGGCTTGCCGGTACATATTTTCCGTCTGCCGGGGATTTACGGACCGGGGCGCAGTGCGCTCGATCAGGTGCGTGCCGGTCGGGCGCGCCGGATCCTTAAACCCGGCCACCTGTTTTCGCGCATCCACGTTGATGATATCGGCAATGTCGTTAAGGCATCCATGGCCCTGCCCCATCCCGGCGCCATCTATAATGTTGCCGATGACGAACCGGCATCGCCCGCGGACGTCACCGGGTTCGCTTGCGAAATTTTGGGCGCGGCGCCGCTGCCGGTAATCCCTTTTGAGGACGCGGCCAAGGACATGTCGCCCATGGGTTTAAGTTTCTGGCAGGACAACCGGCGCATCGACAATGCGCGCATCAAGGAAGATCTCGGCATTACGCTGCTGTACCCCGGCTACCGCGACGGCCTTCGCGCTATCAAGGTGGAAGATGAAAGGGGAGAGGCTTAAGCGTCGTGTTCCAGTTGATCCAGCAACCGCTCGACGGTCTTGCAAAGCCTCGCCAGGTCGCGGGGTTCGGACAGGCGGTGGTCGCCGTTTTTCACGAACAAGGTTTCGACATCCGTGGACCGCAGCTTGTCCTGCGTTGTCAGGCTGGTTTGCCAGGGAACGTCTTCGTCGTTGGTGCCATGGATCAAACGCACCGGACAATCGAGGCGGATTTCGCCCCGAAGCAACAAATGATTTTTCCCGTCGTCGAGAAGCGCCTTGGTGATCTTGTAGGGTTCTTCGTCGTAGCAATTGGGAATTTCCACGAATCCCTGCGCGTCAAGTTGCCGGACCTGTTCCGGGCTCAACGCCATCAGGTCTTCGGTGAAGTCCGGCGCCGCCGCCGTGCCGACCAGCCCGGCAACGCGGTCCGGCCGGGCCAGTGCCGCCAGCAACATAATCCATCCGCCCATGGAAGACCCGACCAGAACCTGCGGGCCTTCGCACAGTTGATCCAGGGCGCAGACCGCGTCGTCGGCCCAGCGCCCGATGGTGCCGTCCTCGAAGGCGCCCGACGACTGGCCGTGGCCGAAATAATCAAAGCGCAGATACGCCTGACCGCGAGCCTGACACAGTTCTTCAAGGGCTATCGCCTTGCCGCCGGTCATGTCGGACTTGAACCCGGTGAGGAAAACGACACCTGGCGTTTTTCCCGGAATTTGGTAGTAGGCGATGGTCGCGCCATCATCCCGTGTTAGTATCTCGGGCGCTTGAACCATAGGAAGCTCTCAGGACTTAAATGAACGAAAATCCAGACCATCAAACCACCATGGCGGCGCCGGAACAACAGGCGAAGTTAAAGGGGGCGACGATCCTGCAAGTCCTGCCGGCGCTTGGCGCCGGCGGCGGGGTCGAGCGCGGCACCATCGA
>LFEN01000026.1 GCA_001510075.1 Alphaproteobacteria bacterium casp-alpha2 | reverse complement strand
TTTTTCTTTTTTGCCGCCTGCCGGTCCAGGGGCTTCGGTGTTTTCAGGGCCAGGCGGGCGGCCCGGTAGGGGCTGGACGGGCGCGGCGACGAAGCTTCCGGAACCGGTCTCAGGACGGGAGCTTTCTTAGCTGTTTTCTTTTTCGCCTTCGGCCTTTTAGGCACTGGTTTTTCACGATGGCCTAGCGTTGCGATGATTTCCCGACCGGCCTTGACGGCCGGTTTTCCCGGCGGCGCCTGTGTGCCGCCGACCGGGGCCAGCTCGGGAAGGGCGGCGGAAACAAAAGGCGGCGAGGAAGAACCGCCGGGGAGCGGATCGGCAATCGGCAGATTTTTGGTCATGGCGATGGGACTGACGTAATCATGCACCAACTTGGCGACCTAGGGCCCGGCGTCGGCAATCAGCAGGTTGATGGCTTCTGCCGATCCTTCTCGCCACAAATGCTTGTCGACGACGACCTGTTGGCGGTATTCGGCAACGACGGTTCCGTACGGCGCCAGTAATTCCCATAGCGCCGTCACCCAAATGACGGAACCGCGTTCTTCCTGGGCGATGATCCGTCCCGAAACGCTGGGGCCCATTTCGTTTTTCAGTGATGACAGGATCGCCGGCTTGCCGGCATCGCGCAGCGTCGCGGCAATGGCGTCGGCAAGCACCAAACCGACAGACGACGGCACCCCTTGCATGGGAATGACGTAAATGAGTTTAGAAGAATCCACCGTCGCCGAGAATTCCTCTTTCGAGGAAACCGGTGGGCTTGCCGAAACCGGCCCCGTGGTCGTCATGCGATGGACAAGCTTCTGCGGAGAGAACCCGCAGGTGCTTACGGCAACGGCCGAAAGGACGGTCACGAATAGGGTACGAAGGAAGCGCTGCATTATCCGAACTGTGGCACGTGTTAAGGGTTCCCCCGGCGCCCAGAACGCCATCACCCGAAAAATATGAAGATCTTCGCTAAACGCCTGAATGGCGGCGAAGACCCCGAATCGATTTGCCCAATTGAATCTACCAGCAACGCGCCTAAAGATCATTGAAAACGGGGTGCCGAGCAGTTCGCGCACCGCCTGGGCCAGAAATTTTTGACGCCCCAGCCCCGGATACGCCAATGCCTTGCCCCGCCGAAATTCTAATAACCTGTTGGTTTAAAGGTACTTACTTCCCTTTGGCGCCTTCAAGTTCGAGCGTCGGCGGGGGCAACGTTTCCCGGCCGCCGGTTTTCGGGATTTCCGTTTTAAGCACCCGCTCCATTGTGCCAAGACGCGATGGAGAGGCGCCGGCGACCCGTAAAACCCTTTCGATTCCCTCCAGCGCCGCTTCCGCCACCAGCCCGGCGACCTCCCCCCAAGGCCCTGCGAAGGTGCCGGCATCGACCAGATTTTTTTGCGTCGCCCGGCCTATTTCACGCCCATCAGGCGTCTTGACCGCCCAGACAATTTCGATGCGCTGTTGACCATCATTCGGGTCGCCCAGAATTACGCTGGCTTCCAGAACGTATTCCGCGTAGCGGCGCTCCTCGGCGACGACGATACCGGCGCCCTGGATAATGCCCTTGATGGCCCGGGTCAGGGAGGTGTTGCCATCTCCCGGCGCGTTTTCAATGGGTTTTATCCACAGCCCGGCCAGTTTCGGGCGTATGGGTCTAAGGTTATCTTCTTCCTTGCCAATGATCCGGGCAATGATGTCCGGTGCTTTTTCGCCGACATCGGCGATGACCGCAGGCGCGCCCAGGTCCCAGTCATTACGGCTGCCGGAAACGCCCTGAGTCTCTGCCCCCAGCACCTGACCGTCAAAGTCATAAAGCGTCCAGTAGATCAGTGCCACATAGGACAGAGCCGGGTTCTCGGTGTTGATCTCGGCCCGGCCCTTGAGCCGATAGCGGGCATTGCCCCTGGCGCCGGTTCGGGCGGTATAGCCGTACCTTTCAAAGCCGCTGATCATGGCCCCCGTCAGCAACGCCGACATCGGCCGGGACGTCCCGTCAATAGGTTGTATCCAGATGCCCGAGGCCACGCCCGCCTTGGCCAGTGGGCTTTCAGCCCCGCCCTGTGCCGGCTGGAAGGGTTTCGGCACCGGACCGCAGGCGGCAACAAGCGCGATGACGGCGATGATCCCGCCGGCAAAAAAAAACCGTTTGCTCACATCAACGCGCATGACACCACCAGGGCCAGGAAAAGCGCCGCAAATAAAATGAAAATATGAGGCATGGCGCGGCTAACTCTTTCGACGTTAATCCTTCAACATGATGGCCGACAGGCCGCGGCCATAGTCGTTCTCGCCCCGGTGTGTGGCCCGGCGATAGCTGAAAAAGCGCGCCTCATCGGCGCAGGTATCTTCGGATGTTGAACTCACCGCTGCTAGCCCTAAGTCGTGCATTTTGCGAACCAGGAATCCGGGCAGATCAAACATGAAATGGCCGTCTTTGGCGGCGATTTCAAAAAACTCCCCGTGGCCGGTCTGCGTATCAACAAATTGCTGATGGAATTCGGCCCCGACTTCGTAGGACGCCTGTTGGATGCAGGGGCCGATGGCGGCGGTGATGCGGGCGTATTCGGCGCCGAGAGCGCACATGGCTTCAATCGTTGCCTCAACGACGCCGTTTAACGCCCCCTTCCAGCCGGCATGGGCGGCGCCGATAACCCCGGCGTCGGCATCGGCCAGCAACACCGGCGCGCAATCGGCGCTGAGGATGCCAAGGGCCAGCCCGGCAACATTGGTGACGGCGCCGTCAGCCTGTGGCGCATCGGCCGGGTTCCAGGCGTGATCGACAACCGCCACACTGGCCGAATGGATCTGGTAAAGCGTCGCCAGGCAGTCATCAGAGGCACCCAGACGATGCATGGCCAGCGTGCGGTTGCGGGCCACATGCTGGGGATTATCATCGGAGCCGAAGCCGCAATTGAGGGAGCCATAAACGCCGTCGCTGACGCCGCCCTGGCGGGTGAAAAAGGCGTGGGAGATTCGTTTCTTTTGGCTCAGGGCATGGTCGGTGATCATGGTCTCATTATTCACCAAACTGAGGCCATGGGAAGGTAAATGGGGGAAGATAGATGGGGGAAGGCGGTTATTCAAAGCCGGGCGGTGGCGGCAGCCCCGGAGAGGCCAGCGCCATGACCTTAAACAATTGCCCCATCCCGTCCGCCGATGTCAGCCGCACCAGCGCCGCCTCGATATCGGACGCGTGCGAGGGCGACGCCGCCATTAACGCCTCGGCGCGCTCCTTAATGCCCAGGGATTGCAGAAAGCCGCCCTGCCCGACGGGGCCATAAACACGCGCCCCCAAGCCCGCCGCCGCGCGGCCGATTTCGGCAAAATCGACATGTGCCGTCAAATCCGCCGTGCCAGGATCGACCAGGGGGTTATGAAATTCATGCGCCTTGACGGCCTGCAACGTATCGCCCGGCGCGCTTTCGGCATGGCCGTAATCGATAATCAGGACCATCCCCGGTGCGGCCATCAACCGCGCCCCTAAATCCCGGCCCATGGTCCGCGCCAACGGTCGCACCTCGACAATATCGCCATCGGCAGCGTTTTCCGTTCCCGGCGGCAAGATGGGGTCGGTGTCCGGGTCATCGCCAAGAGCAAAAACGAATTCCCCGTTCTCGACATCAATCATGCGTTCGCGCCAGCCGTCCGGAGTTTTCTGAAACTGATGTACCGGCAACGCGTCAAAAAACTCATTGGCGACAACCAGCAGGGGGCCTTCAGGAACATCGTCCAGGCCGCTGACCCACCCCAAGGCGCGGGCCGCGTGAATATCGGCCTTGCTGGTCAGGGTTTCTTCCTGCAGGGATTTAAGCGCCGGGCTAACTTCGACCAAGTATACGGATAGGGCGTCGAGAAATCCTTCAAGCTGGCGTCCGGCGCGCAGCATATCCGCCATCAGGGTGCCGCGCCCCGGTCCCAATTCGACCAGGCTTGCCGGGTTCGGCGCGCCCATGGCCTGCCACCCAATAGCGCACCAAAGACCGATCAACTCGCCGAACATCTGGCTTATTTCCGGGGCCGTGATGAAATCACCGCCGCGGCCAAAGGTGTCGCCCTGCATGTAATAGCCGAGCCTCGGGTGAGTCAGGGCATCGTTCATATACTCGGCCAGCGTCATCGGGCCGCCCGAGGCAATACGGTCGCGAAAGTTATCGGCTAAGGAGTTCATGTCTGATGACTGCGCTGGTTTGCCCGGAAAATCAGATAGAGGCCGAAAACGATCAGCGGCGCCGACAGCCATTGCCCCATGGTCGCCCCGAAGCTTAGCAATCCGAGATGCGCATCCGGTTGCCGGAATAATTCAACCACGGTGCGCGCTAGGCCATAGCCGGCCATGAATACGCCGGTCAGCAGGCCGCTGCGGGCACGCATGCTTTCCCTGCCCGCGAGCCACCAGAGGACACCGAACAGCAACGCCCCTTCCAGCCCGGCTTCGTACAACTGGCTCGGATGTCGCGGCGCTGGTCCACCGCGGGGGAAAACAATAGCCCACGGAACGTCGCTGACGCGACCGAACAGCTCGCCGTTAATAAAGTTGGCGATGCGGCCGAAAAACAGGCCCAGCGGCGAAACCACGGCGACCCGGTCGGCGAAGGCCCATAAATCAATGCCGCGTTTTTTACAAAAGATAATCGTCGCCACGATAACGCCGCCCAAACCGCCGTGGAACGACATACCGCCCTTCCAGACCGTCAGGATCGCCAGGGGATTTTCCAGGTAAAAGGAAAAATTATAGAACAGTACATAGCCCAGCCGCCCGCCCAGGATGATCCCCAACGTCGCCCAGACGATGAAATCGTCGGCGGCATTCGCGTCGGCGGCTTCGGGGCTCCGCACCACCAGCCGCTTTAGCAGCCACCAGCCCAGCAAAAGCCCGGCCATATAGGCCAGCGAATACCAGCGGATGGCCAGCGGCCCGAAACTGATGAGGACGGGATCGATATTGGGAAAGGCAATGGAGAAGATCATGGAAGAGGGGGCTTAACGATACGGATCGTCGGTGTTAAGGAAGTCGTTAACGTAGAGCGCGACGCCGTCTTCGAGCGAGGTCAACGGCTTGTCGTAGCCGGCGGCGCGAATACGGTCCATTTTCGCCTCGGTGAAATACTGGTACTTGGCGCGGATTTCGACGGGCGTGTCGATGTAGTTGATCTCTGCCTCTTTGCCCATCGCCGCATACACGGCCTTGGTCAAATCTTCGAAACTGCGCGCCTTGCCGGTGCCGCAATTGAACAGCCCGTTAACGTCCGGGCTATCCAGCAGCCACATGACGACATCAATGCAGTCCCCGACCCAGATGAAATCACGAAGCTGGCCGCCGTCGGCGTAATCCGGGTGATGGGATTTAAAAAGCGTCGATGGCGCACTATCGGCGGCATTGGGGAAAACCTGTGAAACGACGGAACGCATGCGATCCTTGTGGTATTCGTTGGGGCCGTAGACGTTGAAGAATTTCAACCCCGCCCATTGTGGCGGGCGTGGTTCATTATCGGCCAGCATGCGCGCCACCCGGCGGTCGAACAAATTCTTGGACCAGCCGTAGGTGTTCAAGGGTTTCAGCTTGGCCAGGCCGTCCACCGAGCCGTCGTCGTCGAAACCTTCCCCGCCATCGCCATAGGTGGCCGCACTTGAGGCATAGATGAGGCGCACCTGATGTTGCGTGCACCAGTGCCACAAATCCATGGGCAGGCGGAAATTATTGTCGATGATCAGATCGGCGTCGGTTTCCGTGGTCGATGAAATGGCGCCCATGTGGATGACCGCTTCGACGTTCGACGCATTAAGCTCAAGAAAGTCGAACAGGTCTTCCGGCGCGATAACATCGGCGAGTTCGCGCTTGGCGACATTCAGCCACTTGTTTTCGTCACCGAGATGGTCGCAAACGATGATCTTGCCAAGGCCAGCATTCTCCAGCGCCCAGACGATGTTGGAACCGATAAATCCGGCCCCGCCGGTTACTACAAACATACGCAATCTCTCTATCTGACCCTTGGGAGTCTTATAGGGCTGCCCAGCGCATGGGGCAAGAAAACAAGCCCGGATATTGCACCGCCGGGCAGTCCGGAACATAATATGGAACGCCATACAGGGAGCCTTCGTCATGCAGACCCGCAGCAAAATATTCGATGATCTGGCCAAGGTTGCCGGCGGCGCGGTTTCCACCTTCGCCGGCCTCAAGAGCGAAATCGACGACATGGTCCGCCAACAGATCGAACGCTTGGCTTGCGACGCCAATATGGTGCCCCGCGACGAGTTCAATGCCGTCAAAGCCGTTGCCGCCAAGGCCCGCGCCGAACAAGAGAAGCTTGAAAAACGTGTCCAGGCGCTGGAAAAGAAGCTCGGCGTCAATGCGCCAACCCAGCCCTCTGGCAAAACCAAAGCGAAAAAGAAACCGGCGAAAAAGCCGAAAAAGTAAAGCCCTCTGCCAGCTGCCTTTAGTTTTTTGGCGCTTATCCACAAAAAAATCCGGGTCCGGCGCAATCGCCTCTTGCGGCTGAGTCCACCTTCGGGCAACCTATCCCTTGTGTCGGGATGGTTAATTTTTACTAAATATAGTATAAATAACTATATATGGTGGAAGTCTTTATCCAGCCTGGGTTTCGGTAGCCGCCATAGGGATAAGGGGGACGGCAATGGCCACTTTAAATGTTCAATACGAATCCTTTTCAGAAAATCCTCTCGATATCGTCGAGAATATCATCGAACAGAACGATTGGGCCTATGAGCGGCGCAGCGACGAGGAAATCGCTTTTCAGATTCCCGGGTCATGGTGTGATTACAGCCTGTTCTTCGCCTGGAACGAGGACGTCGGCGCCATTCATTTCAGTTGCGCCTTCGATATGCGCGTGCCGACGGAAAGTCGTCCCTTCGTCCATGAGCTTCTCGCCATGATCAACGAGAAACTGTGGATGGGCCATTTCGGTGTCTGGGCCGACGAAGGGCTGCCCATGTTCCGCCACGCCATGCCCATGCGTGGCACCCGTGGGCCGACGGAAGACCAGGTCGAGGATCTCGTCGATGTCGCCATCATCGAATGCGAACGCTTTTACCCGACCTTTCAATACGTCATCTGGGGCGGCAACACGCCCGCCGAAGCCATTGCTGCGGCCATGATCGATACCGTGGGCGAAGCCTGATGAGGTCGTCCGGCTAAACAGATGGCGGGAACGCTTATCCTCACCGGATGCGGCAAAATGGGCCGGGCCCTGCTGGGTGGATGGCTCGACCAGGGGGTAAGCGCTGGCGATATCACCGTTGTTGAGCCGGACCCGGCAGCCGCCAAGGCGGCGGCAGATGCCTACGGCGTCAATTCAATCACCAGCCTTGATGATTTTGATGACGGCGTTTCTCCGGCGACGGTGGTTTTTGCCGTCAAGCCGCAGGTCATGGACGACGTTGTCCCCGCCTACGCCAAATTCGCCACCGGGGAGACCCAGTTTTTATCCATCGCCGCCGGCAAAACCATCGCCTATTTCGAGGAAAAACTGGGATCGAGCGCCGCCATTATCCGCGCCATGCCCAATTCACCGGCTGCTGTCGGGCGGGCGATCACCGTCGCCTGCGCCAATGCCAACACCAGCGCCGAGCAGAAACGCTGTTCTGGCGAACTGCTGGAAGCCGTCGGCGCCGTCGCCTGGATTGACGATGAAACCCTGATGGATGCGGTAACGGCGGTTTCGGGAAGCGGCCCGGCGTACGTCTTTTTGCTGGCCGAATGCCTGGCCGAAGCGGGTGTGGCCCAGGGGTTGCCCGCCGGGTTGTCCCGGCAACTGGCGCGCGCCACCGTCGCCGGCGCCGGGGAATTACTGCATCAGGCAACAGAACCTGCGGACCGGTTGCGCGAAAACGTTACCAGCCCCGGCGGCACCACGCAGGCCGCCCTTGAAATCCTGATGGCCGAAGACGGATTGCAGGCGCTTCTCGAAAAAGCCGTCGCCAAGGCGACAAAGCGTTCCCGGGAACTGGCAGGCTAGCGCCACTTTTCAGGTGGTGTTTTTTATTTTTGTGCACTGCACCATTTTTCTTGACAATTACCATATAACCCCCCATATTTAGGCTATGTTGCAGTGCAGCATTAATGGAATTACCTAGCACTGCCCAACCAACAGATTAAGGATACGTAAAATGACAACCAAGAACAGCACCACCGGAAACCCTTTTTTCGACTTTGACGTGACCAAGTTTATGGCCGGTTTCGACCCGGCCAAGGTTGCCGCCGAATTCACCCAGGCGGCGGCAAAATTCAATCCCCAGGGACTGAACGCCGATGCCTTTGTTGATGCACAGCGCCGTAATGTCGAAGCCATTACCGCCGCCAACCAAACCGCCATGGAAGGCGCCAAGGCCATTGCCCAATACCAGGTGAAATTCATGGAACAAAGCCTGGCCACGGCGAAGAAAGCCATGGAGAAAGTTTCCAAGGCAACGTCGCCCCAGAATGCCGCCGCCATCCAGGCCGAAGCCGCCAAGGAAAGCTTCGAAAAGGCCGTTTCCGGATCGCAGGAATTGTCCGCGCTGGCGGCCAAATCCAACACCGAAGCCGGTGAATTCATTGCCAAACGCGTTTCCGAAGGCCTGGAAGAAATGCAGGAGCTGGCGAAAAACTTCAAGAACTAGATTTTCACTCTCCCAACCAAACCCCCGACCTTAAAGGCCGCCCATTGACCGGGCGGCCTTTTTTTTGGTTTCTTGCCAAATCAAGAACCAATCAACGCTGAGGGGCATCATGGAAATTTCATATGACGACTTCGAAAAAGTCGATATCCGCGTCGGCACGGTGACCAGGGCGGAACCGTTCCCCGAAGCCCGCCGGCCAGCCATCAAATTATGGGTCGATTTCGGCCCCACCATCGGCGAGAAGAAAACGTCGGCCCAGATCACTAAATATTACCAACCGGAAACCTTGATCGGGCGGCAAGTCGCAGCCGTGGTCAATTTTCCACCGCGCCAGATCGGCAAATTCATGTCGGAAATCCTGGTCCTGGGCTTTCCCGATGATGAGGGCGAGGTTGTCTTGCTGGCCCCTGACCGGAAAGTGCCGATGGGCGGCAAATTGTTTTAATAATATTTAAGAATCCGCGGACGGTGCTTCCAGGTGCCGGGCGACCACGGCTTTCAGTTTTTCCGGACGAATGGGCTTCTGCACGACCTGGAAGCCCATTTCCTGGGCTTCTTTGACGCCCTTCGGGTCGGTCGAGCTGGTCAGCAGCAAGCCGGGGATTTCCTGGCCCCAACGGTTGCGGATGGCTTTGATCGCGTGGGCCCCTTTGTCACTTTTCTGCAAGCGGTAATCTGCAATCACCAGATCCGGTGAGCGGTTAACGGCGGCTAACTGGTTGACGGCGTCTTCCTCGGACGCCGCCGTGACGGCTTCAAACCCCCAGCTTTGCAAAAGCAGGCTCAAGGCATCGCGGACTGCCGGGTCGTCGTCGATGCCGACAATCAGGGCGCCATTGGCAACTTTGTCAGCCCCAAGGGTGTCTTTCGGGCTGTCTTCTTTTTCGGTTGTGCTAATCGGAACACGGACCTTGAAAACGGAACCGCGGCCGACCTGGGATTCGACTTCGACACGGTGACGCAACAATTTCACCAGCTTGTCGACAATCGCCAAGCCTAAGCCGAGGCCGTTTGAACGGGTGCCCCCGGTCTCGTTCCATTGGTAGAATTCTTCGAATAACAGTTCTATTTGGTCTTCCGGAATGCCGGTGCCGGTGTCCCATACCTCAAAGCGAAGCTCCTTACCCCGTCGACGGCATCCGAACAATATCTTGCCTTCCTCCGTATTACTGAGCGCATTGGTCAACAGGTTACGAAGGATCCGGTCCAACAAGCCTGGGTCGGAGCGGACCCGCAATGAGGACGCGATGTGTATCAACTCGATGCCCTTCTTTTCCGCCAGCGGCGTGATTTCTTCGGCCAGGCGGGTCGTCAATTCACCGGCGGAAAAGTTCCGCAAAGCGGGCTTAACCAAATTGTAATCCAGTTTTGAAATATCCAGGAGCGTATTCAACAACCCTTCCAGCGCCTTCGACGAGGCCTGGATTTTATTAATGATATCCCCACTTTCCTCATCGTGCGTTCGGCCCGCCAAAACGTCTATAAATAACGCCAGCGCCTGCATCGGCTGGCGCAGATCGTGGGAGGCGGCCGCCAAAAAACGGCTTTTCGATGCGCTGTTTTCCTCGGCCGTTTCTTTTGCCTTGGCCAAGGTTTCTTCGGCGTATTTACGGGCCATCATGTCCTGGACCATGACAAAAAAACCGTCGACCTCCCCCGCCGGCGAGACGTCCGGGATCATGGAGCCGCGAATGAAGGTATTGCCGGCAACAGGGTAATTCACCCACTGTTCAAAAAAGACATTTTCACCGGAAAGCGCCCGGTCGATGACCGGCTTTATCTGATTATAGGTTTCCTCGCCTTCGATCTCGGCCACCGTGCGGCCAATGATTTGCTCTCTTTTCAGGCGGTAATGCCTTTCATACTGAAGATTGCAAAACCGGTATTTGCGGTCTTTGTCGATATAGGAAAACAGCGCCGGCATGGCGTCCGTAAACAGCCTAAGTCTTTTTTCGCTTTCCTTGAGCGCGTCCTCGGAAAGCTTTCTTTCGGTGCCATCCCGGTTCAACCGGGTAGTTTTGGACACCCGTTGGCGATACAGGCTCCAGCCCCAGCCGCCAACAGCGGCCAAAGCCAACAGGATCAAAGACAGGTCTATGAGCGAATGCTGCATGGCCGTTCCCGGGGTTATCCCGCATCAAAGTGGATTATGGCAAATGCCCCGCCGGAAAGCCATTAAACGCACCATGTCAGGCCGTGCCGGGCCAGGCGAAGCTTATCGACCAGACTTCTAGCTATTGGAACTGCGCGAGATATCCGGGGCCGGGGCAACAAGCAATCCCGCATTCGTCGCCTCGAATACGGCTTCCGTACGGTTATTGGCCCCTAAAGCCTTCAACAGGGCGGCGACGTGAAGTTTTACCGTGCCTTCGGCCAAGTTAAGTTCGGTGGCGATTTTCTTGTTCGAAAACCCTTGTGCGATAAAGCCCAGTACATCGCGCTGACGCGGGGTCAGGCGCGGCGGCGGCGAAATTTCTATGATCGGCTCATCCTTTTCCCAGCCGACCATGGACGGTGGCAGGTAGGTCTCGCCGGACAAAACCTTTTTCAGAGCGCTCCGGATTACCTGGCTATCAAGCGCCTTGGGGATAAAGCCGGATGCCCCACACCCCATGGCTTGACGGACATCCTCGTTGCTTTCATGGGCCGAGACGACAACGACCGGAACGTCCCCCAGCCTGTCACACAACGCCGCCAGCCCGGCAAAGCGTTCCATCCCCGGCATGGCGAGGTCGACTAGCGCCAGACTGAAGTCCCTTTCCGTGCCCGCCTTGGCGATGGCTTGCGGATAATCGGCGGCCTCGACGACACAAATATCAGGATCAAAGCCAACCAACACCTGGCGCAACCCGTCCCGAAACAGGGCGTGGTCATCAGCAAGCAGAATTTTTACGGCGTCCAGCATAGACGAACTGAAACTCCCTGAGGCCTTTAGCAAATCAAAAGGGGGAAAGGCTATTTGCAGACAAAATTATTCAATCTTTATAAAAACTTATCTAAAACTGGTAATATCATAATACGCTCAACTCAAGGTGCCTGTGAGCGCCATCACACCACTGTATGTGTGCCATTGGTGGGGCTATAAACTTTAAAGTGGCAGCCGCAACCGCGCCCGCAACCCGCCGTTGGGAGACGCGCTCAAGGCGATATCGCCGCCGTGGCTGCGGATCACGTCCCGGGCTATCGTCAGTCCCAGCCCGACCCCACCCGTTTCAGGGTTGCGCGAGCCTTCGACCCGGTAAAATGCCTTAAACACATTTTCCCGTTCGTCTTCGGCTATACCCGGCCCGTCATCATCAATGGTGATTTCAATGGCATCGCCGCGGGTTCCGGCACGAATGGAAACATGCTCGCCATAACGTATGGCGTTATCAATCAGGTTAGTTAGACAGCGTTTGAAGACGTTGGGGCGCAACGATACCGTCAATTGGCCTTCTGTGTGCAGGTCCACGGCACCGCCTTTGCGCCGGGCAAGGGCGGCGGCCTCGCTCAGCAACGCCGTTAAATCGGTGACGATTGGCTCTTCCGCACCCTCGCCCCTGGCGAAGGCCAGGTAGCCTTCCAGCATATGTTCCATTTCCGCAATATCGGTCTTCATTTCCTGGGCGCCGCCGGGATCATCAAGCATTTCCAGTTGCAAGCGCATGCGGGTCAGCGGCGTTCTCAGATCATGGGATACGCCGGCCAGCATGTCGGTGCGTTGACCAATATGGCGGAGAATACGTTCGCGCATGATCAAGAATGCCTGGGCCGCAAGGCGAACCTCGGTTGCCCCTTCGGGCTTGAAACTCGACACGTCCCGGCCCTTGCCAAAATCATCTGCGGCCACCGCCAGGCGGCGGATCGGCTTGATCTGGTTACGCATGAAGATGGTCGCCACCACGAACAAAATCAGCGACGTGCCGACCATCCAAATAACAAAAACATAGACCGTTGAGCTGAACAGACGCTTTCTTGTCGTTGCCACCCGCAACACACCGGACGGCAATTGAACATTAATGATGACTTGCCGGTCATGGCTGACCGAATCAATCAAAAAGGGCTTGTCGACGCGGCTGCGCATAGCCTGGCTCAACATCCGCTCCGTCAACCCATCCGGCGCCCAGGAGGTGTTAACAAGCACCGCCCCTTCCTTGAAGGTGGTGTTCAATTCCATCGTCTCAGCGGCGAGACCGAAAATCCATTCCAGGTTTTCCGGCTCCGGATTTCGCCGCATCAGTTTAATCACGGCGCCGATATCGCCGACCACGCCCCGAGCCAGCCGCAGGGTCACCTTATCCCAGTGGGTTTCATAGAAAATCGATGCCGACACCAGTTGCAGGATGATCAGCGGCGTGACGATAATCATCAGCGAACGGCCGAGCAGGCTTCTCGGCAAAATACGTTTGATAGTGGCAGTCATGGGACCCATGGTGAAACGTACTATTTAATCCGGTTTGAGGACATAACCCTTTCCGCGGACGGTTTGCAGATACCGGGGCAGTTTGGGGTTCTGTTCGATTTTTCGACGCAACCGTGTGACCTGAACATCAATGGCGCGGCCATCGCCACTGGCGCCGGTCAACTGGATTAATTCCTCGCGGCTGAGAATATCGCCGGGCCGCCTTGCCAGAGCGCCAAGCAGCGACGCCTCGACATCCGTCAGCCTGAGCGGTTCGCCCAAACGGCTCAGTTCCTGGCGATCAGGACGGAACAGCACGTCGCCCATGACAACGTCTTGCGCCGGCTGCCCCGCCACCGGGGCGCGTTTGATAATGTTATTGAGGCGCAACAGCAACTCGCGCGGCTCGAACGGCTTGACCAAATAATCGTCAGCGCCCCGTTCCAGGCCGTTGATCCGATCCTCTGTTTCTCCCATGGCCGTCAGCATCAGGATTGGCACCGCATCGCGGCGGCGCAAGTCTTGCGCAAAATCAAGGCCACTTTCTCCCGGCATCATCAAATCGAGCACAATCAAATCGAAGCTCAGCGTTTGCATCTTGGTCCGGGCACCGGCGGCATCAGACGCGACGGAAACAAGAAAACCGTTTTCGCCGAGAAACTTGCCGAGCAGGTCCCGCAACCGGGCATCATCGTCAACGACAAGGATATGGGGATTATCCTCGTTCATATCTTTTTTTCCGGTTTTTTAATATTACTAACGGTGTTCCGGTCTTCCTCGTTGATAATGCCGCGAAGCACCGCCCGGAACCCCTCGACCCCCGCCGGGCCGACGCCCTGGTAGGCCTTCTCAATCCTTAAGCTTTGGCGCTCCGTCAATCGGCGTTCCAGTTCGGCGCCTTTTATGGTCAGATACATGCGCCGTCGCCGGCGGTCGATTTCGTCCGTTCGCTGGTCGATGAAATCTTCCTCGATCAACTGCCCCAAGACACGCGACAGGCTTTGCTTGGTGATCTTGAGAATTTTAAGAAGCTCCGCCACCGTGATGCCGGAGTTGGCGCCGACGAAATAAATCACCCGGTGGTGCGCCCGACCGAACCCGGTATCGGCCAGCAAGGCATCGGCCTCGCCGGTAAAATCCCGGTAGGCGAAAAACAGCAATTCTATCGCTTGGCGTAGACCGGCATCATCCTCGTGATCAGGGCTTTCCCCTGCGTCGGTGCGCAATATGGATTTGCTCATGGCCATGCTCCGTACTCAGTTTCGGGGGCCGTGCATCATAACTAAATTTAAGTCAGTGTTATTGACATATATACCCAACCTTGATAGAAAACGCAAGAACCTTTAACAAAAAACGTATTTTGCGAAAGATAGTTTCATGGATCCACAGCCTTTCGATGATCGGGACGGCCTAATCTGGTTCAACGGCACAATGATCCCCTGGCGCGACGCCAAGCTGCACGTGCTCAGTCACGCGCTGCATTATGCTTCGTCCGTGTTTGAGGGTGAACGATCATATAACGGCAAAATTTTCAAGCTGACGCAGCATTCCGAGCGCCTCGCCTTTTCCGCCGGGGAACTGGGCTTCGAATTACCCTATTCCGTCGCCGAGATCGACGCCGCCTGCATCGAGACGTGCGAGGCCAACGACATCGTCGATGGCTATGTCCGGCCCGTCGCCTGGCGTGGATCTGAAATGATGGGCGTATCGGCGCAGGCCTCCCGCATCAATGTCGCCATCGCCGCCTGGGCCTGGCCGTCGTATTTTTCGCCGGAAGCGCGGATGAAGGGCATCCGCCTGAAAACCTCGAAATGGCGGCGTCCGTCGCCGGACACCGAGCCGGTTCACGCCAAGGCCGCCGGCCTGTACATGATCTGCACGCTGTCCAAGCATGCCGCCGAAGTCGAAGGCTATGACGACTGCCTGATGCTGGACTGGCGCGGCCAGATCGCCGAAGCCACCGGCGCCAATATTTTTATGGTCATGGGCGACGGCAAGCTGCACACACCGACGCCGGACTGTTTTCTCAACGGCATCACCCGGCAAACGGTCATCGAACTGGCAAAAGCCCGTGGCATCGACGTCATCGAGCGCGCCATCATGCCCGATGAATTAAACAACGCGAGCGAAGTTTTCCTCACCGGCACGGCGGCAGAAGTGACGCCCGTCGGCGAGATCGACGATCATAAATTCACCGTCGGCGACATCAGCCGGTGGATGATGGAAGACTACGACAAAGCCGTCGGCAAGACGGATGCCGATGCCCAATCGGCGGCGGAGTAGCCCCCTATAAGCTGCCGCCCGGTTCGTCCAGGGCCTTTTCCTGCAATTCCTTGGTGATGAAGTCAAAGGCGTCGTCGACGGCGTCGGCCTGAAAAAACAGATCCATGTCGCCGGGGTCGATGGTGCCGTGCCGGACCATGGCGTCCAAATTCATCACGTCAGACCAGAATTCCTTGCCATAAAGAACAATGGGAATGGGTCTATTCAGCTTGCGCGTCTGCATCAGGGTCATGACCTCGAAGAATTCATCCAGGGTGCCAAAACCGCCGGGGAAGACAATGATGACCTTAGCCAGATAAACAAACCAGAACTTGCGCATAAAAAAGTAGTGAAAATCGAAATTCAGCTCGCGGGTAATATAGGGATTGTCTTGCTGCTCGAACGGCAAGGATATATTCAGCCCGGCATTAATGCCGTTGGCTTCCGACGCGCCCCGGTTGGCCGCTTCCATAATGCCGGGGCCGCCGCCGGAACAGACGATGAAGCGCCGGTCTTCGCCTTCCAGGTTTTTTGACCATTCGGTCAGGCGGTGCGCCAGTTCACGGGCGGCTTCGTAGTATTTCGACATTTCCAGATCGCGCTCGGCGCCGGCAAGGTCGGCGCCGCTATCTTTCGCAACGGCAAGGCTTTTTTCTGCCTCGTCGCGGGACTTGGTGCGGGCCGAGCCGAAAAAAACCACGGTGTCGCGGACCTGGAATTCCTCAAACCGGGCTTCCGGTTCCAAGTATTCCGACACGATGCGAATCACCCGGGCGTCCCTGGAATTGAGGAACTTGCTATTTTTATAGGCCTTGTCGGACATCCCCCTTACTCCGCCGCGCCCGGTTTTGTCTTGGCGGGTTTGCCCTCAACCCAGCGCCCGGCGGCCTCGTCATCGGCGGCATTGGCGTCAACCCATTGGCCGCCGTCCGGGGTTTCTTCCAGCTTCCAGAACGGCGCCTTGGTTTTCAGCCAGTCAATAAGGAAATGGCAGGCTTCGATAGCCGCCTCGCGGTGGGCCGACGCAGTCGCCACCATGACGATGCGCTGGCCCGGTTCAAGCCGCCCAAAGCGGTGAATGATGAGGGTTGCTTCGAGCGGCCAGCGCGCCTGCGCCTCGGCCTCGATTTCGATCAGGGCTTTTTCCGTCATCTCCGGGTAGTGTTCCAGCGTCATCGCCTGAATGGCCTTGTCGCCGCTGTGATCGCCGGCCATATCGCGCACCAGACCGACGAAGGTGCAGACCCCGCCGATGGCGTGGTTGCCTTCGCAAAGCTGTTCCAATTCCCGGCCGACGTCAAAATCCTCGGCCTGCACCCTGATCATATTTTTGCCCCTGGTTAATGACCTTAATGGTCCATCCGGCCCTGCTTAAAGTCAACCGCCGGTCATCGGCGGAAAAAAGGCGACTTCGTCTCCTGGCGCAACCGGGTAGTCCATGGATACGTATTCCTGGTTAACCGCGACGCGGATGACGGACGCATCATTGAAGGCTTCCGCGTATCCGTTGCCCCGGCTTTTCAGCCAATCGACCAGCAACGCCACCGTCGTCACGCTATCGGGAGGGCTCGCCTGTTCCTGGGCAACACCGGCCTTTTCCCGAAACCATGCGAAATAGAGCAGCTTCATCGCGTCATCTCCCAGTAACTTCGCTAAACGGCAAAAAATCGACGATGGCGCCCTTTTCCGACACCTCTATATCTTCCGCCAATTCAACCAGACCGTCCGCCTCGACCATCGAGGTCAGAATGCCGGCGCCCGACGAATGGTGTTTCATGGCCACAAGGTGCCCCTGGCTGTTGCTTTCCAGTTTGACCCGCACCCATTCGCGCCGTCCCGCCTTTTTTTTGTAATCGAACCCGGCCTCGACCGGGTAATGCGCGCCGGTGATGTCGAGCGCGCCTGACAGCCGCAACACCAACGGCCGACCGATAATCATGAAGGTCACCATGGCCGCCACCGGATTACCGGGCAAGCCCAGGAATGCCGCCCCCCCTACTTGTCCCAGCGCGATGGGGCGGCCCGGCTTAATCGCTAGCCGCCAGAAATGAATTTGCCCCAAGGCGCCGACGGCAGCCTTGATATGGTCTTCTTCGCCGGCGGAAACGCCACCCGACGTAAGCAGCAAATCGTGATCCGGGGCTGCGTCCTCCAGCGCCTTGGTAATGGCGGCTTCATCGTCCTTGAGGATGCCTAAGTCCGTGACCAAAGCACCCAGGCCTTGCAGCAGGGCGGTGATGGCGTAGCGGTTGGCGTCAAAGATCGTGCCATCCGGCGCCTCATCACCGGGGTCGCGGACTTCGTCGCCGGTAGAAAACACCGCCACGCGCAATCGTTCATAGACGCCGACCTCCGATAACCCCACCGACGCCAGCAGTCCGATTTCCTGGGCCCGCAGCCGCTGTCCGGCGCGGATGATGACCGCGCCTTTTTTGACGTCTTCGCCGGCATGGCGCCGGTTGGAGCCGCGCTTTAGCCCCGGCGGCAAGATCACGCCATCGCCGTCTTCGGTGCAGTCCTCTTCCATAAAAATCGTGTCAGGCCCTGCTGGCATCGGCGCACCGGTAAAAATTCTCAACGCCTCGCCTCTTTGGGCGTAGCGGCCAAGCGGATGGCCGGCGGCGATACGCCCGGTTACGGCAAGGCGGGTATCGCCGACTGGGTCGAGATCATCAAAATATACCGCATAACCGTCAACGGCGCTGTTGTCATGCGGGGGGACGGCCCGCTCGGCGACGATGTCTTGGGCCAGGATGCGGCCCAGGGCGGCGGCCAGGGGAACCCGTTCGGACCCCATTACCGGGCCGATGCGATCAGAAAGATCGGCGAGAGCGTCTTCCAGCGGCATCAAATCGCCACCGAAAGCAAAACAGTCGTCCTTAAGCTGCGCCATCTTTTGCCTCGGGTTTCATGAGACCGACATGGTTGATGATGAAATCGGCAATGGCGTGGACATCGTCAAGGGGCAGCACCGGTACATCGACGTCGCCCAGGTCCGTATCGCTGGCGACGGCGACAACGCTTGGATCATCGGGGGCCAACATGGGTTTGCCGACTTCCGGGCGGTGGACTTCCATTTTTTGATGGCCGTGCGACTTGAAGCCTTCGATCAAGACCAGATCGACGTCTTCCATGCGGGCCAGTAAATCGTTGATGGACGGCTCGGGCGCGCCCCGGTTTTCATGCAGCAATGCCCAGCGGCTGGAGCCGGTCAACAGCACCTCCGTCGCACCGGCGGTGCGATGTTCGAAGGAATCCTTGCCCGGTTTATCAATATCGAAATTGTGATGTGTGTGCTTCATGGTCGATACGGTGTAGCCGCGCCCGATCAGTTCCGGCACCAGCTTGGCAACCAGAGTCGTCTTGCCTGAGCCACTCCACCCGACCAGCCCGAATATTTTCAATTGTTCCCCTTCCCGGTTTCCTTGGCAGTTTCCTTGGCAGTTTCCTTGGCAGTTTCCTGGGCAGTTTCCTGGGCAGTTTCCTGGGCAGTTTCCTGGGCAGTTTCCTGGGCAGTTTCCTGGGCCGTTTCCTGGGCAGTTTCCTTGGCCGCCTCTTTTCTGGCCGGATGCTTGTCGGCGGGGGCATCGTTGGTTTCGATGATGTGCTTGAGACCGGCGAGCAGATAATCGTATCCGGTCACCAGGGTCAGCGCCGCCGCCCCCCACAGGCCCCAAATGCCGACTTCGGTCGTCGTCAGGGGGCCGAAATCGGGACCATTCGGTCCGACCATCAAAAATCCCAGGGCCAACATCTGAATCGTGGTTTTCCATTTCGCCAGCGTCGTTACCGGGACACTGACCCGAACCTCGGCTAAAAACTCGCGCAGGCCCGAAACCAGAATTTCCCGGCACAAGATGACCGCCGCCGGCAGCACGGTCAGCCCGTAAATACGGTCGATCCCGACCAGCCCCAACAATATGGACGCCACCAGCAATTTATCAGCGATCGGGTCCAAAAACCGCCCGAAGGCCGATTGCAGGTGCCAGGCGCGGGCCAGGTAACCGTCGAAAAAATCGGTGATGCAGGCGTAGGTATAGACCGAAAAGGCGAGCCAACTGCCGAGCGGGTCATCGACAAACAGCAGCAGACCGATCACCACCGGAATGGCGAGAATTCTGGAAAAGGTTAAAACATTCGGCAATGTCGAAAACATAGAGTGTCCCAAGGGGTGTCAAAGGCTTACTTCTAGTATGTGGGGCCGCATTCTAACCATTGAAAGGCAGCAACGCCACTAG
>LFEN01000025.1 GCA_001510075.1 Alphaproteobacteria bacterium casp-alpha2 | reverse complement strand
CTTGGATCTCCTTCATAAGAAATCCTCGATAACCTCATCTGGCCTAATATGGCTCTTAAATTATGCACTTGGCTGTTGAATCTGCGAACGCTAATGCAAAGGATACCAAGGATTACCCGAAAGGCGTTTGGACTCTGCCGCCGTCGTTCAGGCTGAAGGACAAGGACCGGGAAAAATATCTCGCCATCGGTGAAAGTGACCGTATGACGCTTAAATTCATTAAACCGGAGAAATAAAATGACCGACTATGGTGCAAACGGAATCGGTTTCATGGACGGCGAATACATGGAAATGAAGGATCTGCGCATCCCCGTCACCGACATGGGGTTCCAGTTGGCCGACATGTGCTATGACGCGGTGCATATCAAAGACGGTAAATTTTTCAGGCTCGATGACCATCTCGACCGGTTCGCGGAAATGATCGACAAGCGGCGCTTTACGACGCTTGGGTTTGATCGGGATGCCATTGCCGCGGTTTCGCACGGCTGTGTCGCACGCATTGGCCTCAAGGACGCTTTCTTGATGCTCATCGCCACCCGCGGCGTGCCGGCCAGTGCCAAAAAAGATTTGCGGACATGTCAGAACCGCCTCATCGCCTGGGCGACGCCGTACCATGCCATCGTCACGGACGAGGAAATGGAAAAAGGCTGTGACCTCATCATTGCTGAAACAATCCGCATTCCGCTTAGTTCCGTCGATCCGACGGTGAAGAACTTCGGCCGCCTGGATTTTGTCGGCGCCTTGTTCGAGGCCTATGACAAGGGCGCCGATTACGCCGTGCTGCTGGACAGCGAAGGCTGCGTTACCGAGGGCCGTGGCTGGAACATTTTCGCGCTCAGACAGGGGGTCTTGCTGACCCCCGATAGCGGGGTGCTGGAAGGGATTACGCGCAAAACGGTGATCGAGTTATCTGGCGCGCTTAACGTCGAGGCCCGCCTGGCCCGCATTACGGCGCAAGAGCTAAAAACGGCGGATGAAGTTTTTTTGTCTTCGACGGCGGGAGGAATCATGCCGGTGAAAAGCATCGACGATACAAACATCGGCGATGGCGGGCCGGGGCCGGTGACGCTGCGCCTGCAAGACCTTTACTGGAAGCTGCACGATAACCCGGATTTTAATACCCCGGTCAATTACGAAGCGGCGCAGGCTTAAGTTTTCAGCAAATCCGATGCGTTGGAATTTTTGTGTTATACTCGGGCATCATGGGAAACCGTATTGCCCTTGCCGCCGTTTTTTTCTTTGCCGCCATTCCCTATGCCGGCGCCTTTCATGAACTTGACTGTGGGCCGTTTCGGACCACCGTGATCGATAAAAAAACCGGAGAGAAAAGTTGCCTGGCGCAATCGCCGCAGGCCCGTCGTCAATTCCAACGTTTCCAGAAACTGCAACGCGATCAGGAAGAAAGAACCCGTGATTTGCAACTCCAACAGTTGCAACGCAATAAGGCACAGGCGCTGATCGAAAAGCAGGCCCGTAACAAGCAACAGCAATTCACACGGGGCAACAGCGCCCGCCAACAGGAACCGGCGCTTTCTGTCGAGCGCTCGCAAAAGCTTCAAGACGGTCTTTCACGTCAGGATTCCGAGGCGGTTCGGCGTAAAAGCCAAGTGCTGGAAAATGACCTGTTGCGCCAGGGGAATTTGCTTGAACAGCAGATCGAACTGCCCCGGGCCGACCTTCTGGATGGACAAAAGTCGCTGAACCGACGGCTGCTTAAAGATCAGGCCGAGCAGTAGGCTTTTTTTGTCCCGGTCGCGGCTTCACCGCTCCTCGCCTCTTGTTACTATTGCCTACTTGCGCACCCGGGCGAGCAGGAAATCGGACCACGAAACAAACCGGAATATCGGATCGTCTCCCTGGTAATGAAGCCAGACGGCCCCGTAACGGAGATCCGCCGGTGACGACCATCTGAGGTCATCAAATTCCCGGACCTCCAAAACGACGGCTTTTGCGCCCGTTTGTTTCGGGCCGAGCCAGCGGGCGGTCCGGTTTTTGCGGTTTTCCTGCCCGATCAGAACGGCGCGGATATTCGGTGTCTGTGAAGGTGCTCCGAAGCGTTTGGTGAAATAATCGATGATGGCGCCGAAATTCTTTCTCGGGAAAAGGGAGTGGAACTGCTTGGCCCGACCGTTTTCGTAGTGAACGATGGTTTTCTGACCCCGGTACAGGGTCGTGTAGACCTCGAAAGAAGCGCCGATGTCTTGGGAGGCTCCCGGGACTCCCCCTGGGACTCCGGGCCATTTTACCGGTTTGATGCAAAACAGGCTTTTGGAGGTCTTTCTTTCGATGCAGGGCTTGCCCGGTATCTTGGGCTGATTGTGCCCCAGGCTCATTTTGGTGCTGAGAAAAGGGCTGTGATCCATGCGGGCCACGCTGGCGGGCGGGATTGCCGCGGTTTCCTGAATTTTGGGTTTATCCAGGGGCTTGGCTGGGGGTGGCTGGTCAGCCGTCGGTTGCAAGAATTCGCTGATCCTTCCCAGGATGGTTCCCTCGCTTTCTTCTTTCGGGCTTGCTTCCACAGTTTCTTTTTTCGTCGGTTCAACCGGCGCCGGCTCGGCGACGATCACAGGTTCGGGCACAGGTTCGGGCGCAGGTTCGGGCGCAGGTTCGGGCATAGGTTCGGGTTGTTTCGCTTTCGGGACGGCAGGGGCAGGGGCCTTTTCCGCTTCCGGCGCGACGGGGGCGGCTTGTTGTTGTTTCTCCGTCAGGTCTTCGGCCTTCTCCGGCTCGGGGGTGAAAAAATTGGTGATTTTATCGAAAAACCCAGTGGTTTTTTCTTGCTCTTTTGTCCCGGTCAGACCTCCGGTCTTCCCCGCCTCTTGTGGCGTTTCCTTAACCGGAACCGGTTCCGGCTTCGCTTCGGCGACGGTGGGGGCCACGGGGGTGACAGGTTCCGGTGATTTTTTGACGACGGGTTCGGGCTTTGCTTCGACGACGGGCTGCGATGCCTGCTTGTGAACAGGGGCCGGTTCGACCACCGGTTCGGGCGTGACGATTGGCGCCACGTCAGGTTTGTCCGGGGCTGTATCCGTATCCGGGGCTTCCGGCGGCAGGGCAAGGCGGTCCTTGGTATCCGTGCCTTGCTTGCGCCATGCGAGAAGGTAATGGGCGATGGGGAAATAGCCCTTGTCGATGGCAAGGTCGATGGCGGTCCGGCCGCTGATATTTTCCGCCTCGATATCGGCGCCGTCGAGCAAGCTGCGCTTGACGGCGCCGAAATTGTTGGCACGCACGGCGTCGAACAGATTGCGGGTTTCCGGGCTCATCTCAGCCGCGAGCGTCGGCGTGTTCCAGCCGAGGCTTATGGCGACAGTAACGATTGCCAGGAAAACCCTGAACGCTTTATCCATTCCCTAGGCCCCCCTGACCAGCCTTAATATTAGCAAGTTCCCCCGGTCAAGCAAAAATTTGCCTTGTGGGGAAGGGCAAACGCTAATGAAAGCCATTTTAAAGCAAAACCGAATCGAATATGGTGGCGCTCAACCGGAACAAGGTTTCCGGGCCGGGGGGTAGGGGTTCGCCGGCAAAGTGTGGGTTTGCTTGTTTTCATAAGCGGGGGAGACGATTGTGGTGAGAATTCCTGGAATTATCCTGTTGGCGGTGGCAATCGCCGGAGTGGCTTTTCTGCTACCCGGTCAGGCCCATGCTGCGGCGACGCTCAGTAACGGCAACACCGCCTGGATATTAACCTCGACGGCGCTGGTATTGTTTATGACGCTGCCGGGGTTGGCGCTGTTCTATGCCGGTCTGGTGCAGTCAAAAAACGTCCTCTCGGTGATGATGCACTGTTTCTCCATTGCCTGCCTGATGTCCGTGTTGTGGCTGGCAGGCGCCTACAGTCTCGCTTTCAGCGACGGCGGTGCCGCCAATGCCTTTATCGGCGGCCTCGGCAAAGCGTTCTTCAGTGGCGTCGGCAAGGAAACCCTGTCAGGCGATATTCCTGAAAGCGTCTTTTTCATGTTCCAGATGACGTTTGCCATCATCACGCCGGGACTGATCGTCGGCGCCTACCCGGAACGCATCCGCTTTGGCGCCGTGCTGTTGTTCAGCGCGCTGTGGCTGATTTTGGTGTATGCCCCGGTGACGCACTGGATTTGGGGCGGCGGCTGGCTCGCCAAAATGGGCGTTATGGATTTTGCCGGTGGCCTGGTCGTTCATGCCACGGCTGGCACGTCGGCCTTGTTGCTGGCTTACATGTTAGGCGCGCGCAAGGGCTTCCCGACAGAACTTCGCCCACCGCACAACCCCGGCATGTCGATGATCGGGGCGGCGATGCTGTGGGTCGGCTGGTTCGGATTTAATGCCGGCAGTGCGCTGGCGGCGGATACCAGCGCCGGTATGGCGATGTTGGTGACGCACATTTCAGCGGCCACCGCGTCGCTGGTATGGATGGTCATTGAATGGAAGAAGTTCGGCAAGCCCAGCCTCATCGGTATCATCACCGGCATGGTTGCGGGTTTGGCGACGATTACCCCGGCATCGGGTTTTGTCGGGCCCTTCGGCGGCTTTGTCATCGGCCTTGCCGGTGGCCTGATCTGTTATTGGGCCGTGGGCCTGGTCAAGAAACGTTGGGGCATCGATGATTCCCTTGATGTTTTCGCCGTTCATGGCGTTGGCGGCATTACCGGCACCATGCTGGTCGCCGTGTTGGCCATTCCGGCCTTGGGCGGCGCAGGGCTGGCCGAAGGCGTCAGCATGGGCCAGCAGTTGAGCACACAGGCTTTGGGCGTTGTCGCCACGGTACTCTGGTCCGTGGCGCTGACTTTTATTATCGTCAAGGTGACGATGGCCATGACCGGGCTTCGGGTCAGCGACGACGAAATCACCGAGGGGCTGGATGTGTCTGCTCATGGTGAGAGCGGGTACAACTTCTAGGGGGCTATAAATTATGAAACTGGTAATGGCCATCATCAAGCCGTCGAAGCTGGATGCCGTGCGGCACGCGTTGACTGATCTGGGTGTGCAGGGGCTGACGGTGTCCGAAGCCAAGGGTTTCGGCCGTCAAAAGGGGCAGACGGAAATATACCGTGGCGCCGAATACGCCATCGAATTTGTACCCAAGATCCGAATTGATCTTGTCCTCGACGACGACGACGTCGACCGCGCCGTGGATACCATCCGCGACGCCGCTCATACGGACAAGATCGGCGACGGCAAGATTTTTGTCCTCGACGTTGCCCAAGCGATGCGCATCAGGACCGGCGAAACCGGCTCGGATGCGCTTTAAACTGCAACCTTAAAAAAGAAAGAAAAAAATGGCTTTTGAAACGATTGCCGCCGAAAAGAAAGACAATGTCGGCCTTATTACCTTGAACCGGCCCGACGCCCTCAATGCGTTGTGCGATTCCCTGGTCAATGAAATGGCTGAGGCGCTTGATGATTTCGAAGCCGATGCCAAAATCGGCTGCATCGTCATCACCGGCTCGGAAAAAGCCTTCGCCGCCGGCGCCGACATCAAGGAAATGCAGGGTAAATCCTATATGGATGCCTATCAGGAAGATTTCATCACCCGCAACTGGGAACGTGTGGTCTCGTGCCGCAAGCCGGTGATCGCCGCCGTGCAAGGCTATGCCCTGGGCGGCGGGTGTGAATTGGCGATGATGTGCGATTTCATTATCGCCGCCGAAAATGCCAAGTTCGGCCAGCCGGAAATTTCTTTGGGTGTCACCCCAGGTGCCGGTGGCTCGCAACGCCTGACCCGCTTCGTGGGTAAGTCCAAGGCCATGGAAATGTGCCTGACCGGGCGCATGATGGATGCCGACGAGGCCGAGCGTTCCGGGCTCGCAAGCCGTGTGCTTGCGCAGGACGGTTTCATGGATGCGGTCATGGAAACGGCGGCCAAGGTCGCTTCCATGTCCAGGCCGGTGGCGATGATGGTCAAAGAAGTGGTCAACCGGGCGTATGAGATGACGTTGTCGGAAGGCGTCAGGTTCGAACGCCGCATGTTCCAGTCGTTGTTCGCCACCGATGACCAGAAAGAAGGCATGGCGGCCTTTGTCGAAAAGCGTAAACCCGAGTGGAAAAATCGCTAGAGCAAATCCCGAGCGGATGGAACATCCGCGACGACGCATTTGCGGTACAAAAAGACTCTAGCGTTTGCGGGCTAGTGTCAGCCCGTCGCCGATGGGCAGCATGGAAATGGAAACGCGCGAATCCCTGGACAGCGCCGTATTAAAGGCGCGGATGGCCTCGCTGTCGTCGTCGTTCCGGGCCGGGTCGATGACGGCGCCTGCCCACAAAACATTGTCGATGGCAATCAGCCCACCAGGGCGGATCAGATCCAGTGCGCGCTGGAAATAATTCAGATAGTTGACCTTGTCGGCGTCGATGAAGGCGAAGTCGAAGGTGGCTTTTTCTCCGGCTTCGATCAAAGCGTCGAGCGTATCCAGTGCCGGGCCGATGCGAAGGTCGATTTTTCCATCGACCCCGGCTTCGCGCCAATAGGGCTTGGCGCGGTTGGTGAATTCTTCGGAAATATCACAGGCGACTAGGCGACCGTTTTCAGGCAGATGAAGCGCCACGGACAGCGCCGAATAGCCAGTAAAGGTGCCGACTTCCAGGCACTTCTCCGCGCCCAGCAATTCCACGAGCAAGCCCATGAACTGGCCCTGGTCGGGGCTGATCTGCATGTTGTGCTGGGGCATGTTGGCGGTTTCCTGCCTGAGCCGGGTCAGCACGTTGGGTTCTCTGAGTGATACCGACAGCAGGTAATCGTAAAGAGGATCGGTGAGCGTGGTCGGGCGGCTGGACATGAGCTTAAGAAATAGCCTCGACGGTAATGGCGTCGCCGTCTTCGACCGTATCCAGCGTGCGCACGTCGTCGAGCGCGCGGCCCCAGATGTTGCAAGGCGACGCCAGGCGAATTTCATCGCCGTGGGATACGGGTGTCGGGCCGAAGCCGATGGCGATGGCGCTGCCGGCCA
Source organism: Alphaproteobacteria bacterium casp-alpha2 (assembly GCA_001510075.1). Taxonomy (GTDB): domain Bacteria; phylum Pseudomonadota; class Alphaproteobacteria; order Rhodospirillales; family Casp-alpha2; genus Casp-alpha2. The sequence goes on along the minus strand of LFEN01000025.1, from coordinate 12,886 downwards.
GCCAAAAGGCCAGCTCACCGGCCTCGACCACGTCGCGCGCGTCGGCTTCATGCTCGGCCCGGACGGGGGTATCGAAATAGACTTCTTCACCCCAGGTGCGCGCCGTGGATGAAAAAGGCAACGCTGCCAAGATGGCGGTTGCGGTTTGGGAATCAAACAGTTCGGCGGTGATTTCGACATCGCCGATGGTCATTTTGAGCTTTTTCACGAGCGCTGGCCTCATTGCATGATGTTGCTTGGATCGTCCTGATCTTCATCCTCTTCGGGCGGCGGGGCCGCACCGGCCTGATGATGGATGATTTTCCAGAGCCCGTCTTCGTGGACAAAAAGGTTGGTCGCGACAAGGAAGCCCTGATCCAGGACTTCGTGGCAAATAACGCAAGCCAACTCGCCGAATACCCGCACCGTGGGTTTTTTACAGGTAATGTTGGTTGCCGTCGGGTTGGTGAGGATGGATTTCCAGCTTTCCATAACCTCATAGCGGTCAATCAAGGGGTCCCAACCGGGGTGAATGCAGGAAACCGGCGTTTCCTTTGACCAGAGGGCGTCCATGGCGTCCATATCCTGGTTTGCGAAAGCCAAGTAAAAGGCATCGTTGGCAAAAAGGACGGCGGCGTGTTCGGACATGGTTCAATATGTTAGATTTTATCTACGAGGACAACGCTTTGATCTTAAATTATAATGGCATCGTAAAGACATGACAGTTTTATCCACCGGCCCGGCTTGGCCCAGGCTTCCGGTGGCAATGATTGGGGGAAGCTTGGATGGCCGGTGAAACAGCCCCTCAGCCGGACCGGACGGTTCCGCTGGATATCGCCAACCGGCTGAGTACTCAAGACCGGGAAGGCATGAGCGGGGTCACCCTGGTGAACGTACCGCCGGGCGCGGTGCTGTCTGCCGGTGTTGCCGACGACGACGGCAACTGGGTGCTGAGCCCGGAAGATCTTGCAGGCCTGGTCCTCTCGCCGCCGCCTGACTGGGGCGGGGATATTACCCTCACGGTCCGTGTCACCGTGCAGGCGGGGGCCGAAGAAACGGTGCCGACGACGTTGGCTTTCGGCGTTCGCGTTCCCTTCGCCGCTCGCATTGAGGAAACTCCCGAATCGGAACCGGATCTACCGGAACCGGAAGTCGAGGTTTCTGAACCGGTTATCGCGGAAACAGACGAAGGAATTGTCCTGGAATTAGACCTCGGTCTGGCGGATGCGATGGCGCCTGAAACCATGGATGTAACCATCACCGGCGTTTCGGGCGGCGCGCGGCTTTCGGCGGGGACGGATACGGGCAACGGTATCTGGACCTTGAATGCGTCCGAGCTTGAAGGGCTGGTTTTATATCCCGCCCCGGGGAATAGGGGGGGGACCCAGGGGAGACAAGGTGATTTATTTCTGGGACTCGCGGTCAGTTCGAAAGGCGACGTCATTGCCACCGGCAGTTTGACCGTATCCCTGGAAGAAGAGCAGCCCTTGCCCCCGGAACCGGAGCCGGAGCCTGAACCTGAACCTGAACCTGAACCTGTTTTCGAACCAGCACCTGAAATTCCTGTTTTGTCTTTCCCGCCTGCGAACGACGGCGGGCTTGCGCCGGTCGCTTACTGGAAGCTGGACGAAACGGCCTCGGGCGTCGCCAGAGATGAAATGGGCGGGCATGACGGCCAGGCCTTCGGTGCCGGCGTTGACGCCACCGCAGTTTTTGGCGGCATCGACAACTACATCGAGGTTCCGCACACCGATGACATGGCGCTGCCAGCCGGCACCCTGACCGCCTGGGTCTACGCTTTTGCCGTCGGCGGCGGTGTTATCGCCGGCAAAGGGGACTTCCAGCTTCGGGTCCAGGACAGCCGCCTGGAATTTTGTATAGGGTCATTAAAGGTGGATGGCGGCTTTGTCGGGGCCAATGACTGGAACCAGGTGACGGTGACCTGGGGCCCCGATGGCATGAAAACGTTCCTCAATGGTCAACTAACCGGGGCTGTCGTAGAAAGCGGCAGTTTGGTTGCCAATACCAGCCCCTGGACCTTTGGCGCCCATAAAGACGGCGGCGTCGCCGGGAATTTTTTACAGGCCGAGTCGGATGACATCGCCATTTATGCCGAACAACTGGATACAGACAGCGTCGATGCGCTCAGCCGTATCGGGGTCGAAGGCCTGATGACCGGCGAAGTCCCGCCCGAGATTGACGATATTGCCGAGGACAGTGGCGTCGATTCACCGCTTAACTTTGACTCCATTCAGGCCGAAGCCGAAGGCCCGGAGAGCCTGGCCACTATTGATACCCTGGCGCTTCTTTCCGGTAATTTTGAAAACGATGAACCCGGCCTTGCGGAAGCCCCGCCTGAACTCCTGACTGAACCGGCCCCCGAAGACGATCTCAAAGACGATTTAAAAGATGGGGCGATCACCATCAGTGACGGCGGTGAGTTGATCGTCGAGAACGGTGAGAAGCTGGAATGGTAGAGGCTGTGGCGCCGATCTATCACATGTGCCGACGGGACGAATGGCAGGCCGCCAAGGCCGCCGGCGAATACTTGGGCTCGTCGCAGGACGTGGCCGACGGGTTCATCCATTTCTCGTCCCATGAGCAAGTCGTCACCAGCGCCGCCAAGCACCGCGCCGGACAGGATGGCTTGGTGTTACTGTGCGTAGATCCGCAACGTCTGGGGGCTGCTTTGAAATGGGAGGCGTCTCGGGGCAATGCGTTGTTCCCGCATCTTTATGGCCCGTTGCCGGTAAGTGCGGTGACGCAAACGCACGATCTGGCCCTTGGGCCTGACGGCTTGCACCAATTCCCGCCCGGCTTTCCGGGACCTGACGAGGACATCCCGCGATGAGTGTCCTCTACAACCTGATAGGACCGCTGCTGCGCCGCATCGACCCCGAGACAGCGCATGGATTAGCCATTTCGGCGCTGAAACGGGGTCTGGTGGCAAGGCCCGCCCCCGTCGATGATGCGCGCCTCAAACAAACTCTTTGGGGCCTCGATTTTACCAACCCCATCGGGCTGGCGGCGGGGTTTGACAAGGATGCAGAAGTGACCGACGCCATGGCCGGGCAGGGCTTCGGCTTTGTCGAGGTCGGTTCCGTCACGCCCCGCCCGCAACCGGGTAACCCGCGCCCCAGGCTGTTTCGCCTGCCCGCCGACGGCGCCGTCATCAATCGCTTAGGCTTCAACAGCGCCGGTCATGCGCAGGCATTGGAAAATCTGCTCAAAGCCGGCCCCTGCAACGTCCCCGTCGGGGTCAATCTCGGCAAGAACAAAGACACATCTGCCGAAGATGCCGCCGGGGATTACGTCGACGGCGTGCGGGCCTTCCAGAGCGTCGCCGATTATCTGGTGCTCAATGTGTCGTCGCCCAATACGCCGGGGCTGCGCGCCCTTCAGGGGCGTGAAGCGCTCCGCGAACTGCTGTTGGCGGTGCAAGGCGTGCTGGAGGGGCCGAGCCGCCCTGCGTTACTGCTTAAAGTCGCCCCCGATTTGACCGGCAAGGACAAAGAAGACATCGCTGCCGTGGCGCTGGAAATCGGCATCGACGGCCTGATCATCAGCAATACCACCATCGCCCGGCCCGAAGTTTTGAAAAGCCCACACCGCAAGGAAACCGGGGGCTTGAGCGGCCGGCCTTTGTTCGAACCATCGACCCGGGTACTGGAAGATTTTTATCGCCTGACGGAAGGAGGCCTCCCGTTGATCGGCGTCGGCGGGGTATCGTCCGGGGCCGAGGCCTACGTCAAGATACGTACAGGCGCTTCGCTGGTGCAGCTTTATACGGCCATGATCTATCGTGGGCCGGGGATCGCCGCCAAAATCAACCGCGATCTTTCGGCGCTGCTGCAACGCGACGGCTTCGCTAATGTGGCGGATGCTGTTGGGGTAGACGTACGTTAAATCGAAAACCGCTTGCGGAGCACGGAAAAGACCAGCGGCGCCGCCAATACCATAAACAACACGCGCAGCAGATGGTGGGTGGAAACGAACGCCGTATCGATGCCCATGGACAAGCTGATCAGCGTCATTTCCGCCAGCCCTCCTGGCGAAAACGACAGCCACAGCGCCTGAAAAGGAAGGCCGGTGGCTTGTTCCAGACCCAGCGCCGCCACCGCCGCCAACCCCAGCATAAACAGCGTCGCCCCGGCGCTGGTCAACAGCGTGTTGATGACGTGGCGGACCGGAATGCCGACGAAGCGACAGCCGATGCCGGTGCCGATCACCACCTGGGCCAGATTGACGATCTCGGTCGGGGGCTTTGCCGCCGTGAAACCCGCCATATGTACGGCGGCGCTGAGCAGCAATGGTCCCATCATCGCCGCCGCCGGGAATCTCAACACCTTGGCCAGCGGATAACCGAGCGCGCAGGAAGCCAAAATCAACAGGTCCATTCCTGAAATCCCGCCCAGCGTACTGATAGCCGGTACGTCGCCCGGCACGTAGCCGGCAAAAAAGCGGAACCAGAACGGAATGATCAGCACCGTCAGCATGATGCGGACGGAATGCGTCAAACCGATCAGCCGCTCGTCGCCGCCCATGGACATGCCCATGGAGACCATCGTCGCCAGCCCGCCCGGCGAGGCGGAGAAATAGGCCGATACCGGATCGTAGCCGCCGACTTTTGTCAGGTAGAGAGAGACCAGACCGACGACGGTGACGACAAACAATACCAAGGTAGAAAGACTGAGAACCCATTCGCCGACATTGGCCAGCGCATCCGGGGTAAAGGAACTGCCCAGCATGATGCCGAGCACCCCGATCATGACGTTACGCAGCGTGCCCGGACCCTTCAGCGGCGCCCCCATCAACGCCGCCACGGTGCTTAATACAAGCGCCCCGATCAGCCAAGGTAGCGGCATTGTTAATTGGACAAAAACCCAGCCCCCCGCCGCCCCGAACAACAACGTGCCTAAAATGCCGAGAGCCAAGCGGGGGGAGGGTGGTTTAAAAAACGTCAAGGCAGAAACTGTTCCTTGACGATGCGTTCTTCCAGGTCGTGTTCCGGATCGAACAGCAAGGTGATGGCGGTGCCCGTGTCCTGGCGGACGGTCACTTTCATGACGTCGCGAATTTCGGTGTAATCCGCCGTGGCGCTGACGGCGCGGTCTTTGGGGTCGATTACCTCAAACGTGACGACGGCGGTTTCCGGCAATAACGCCCCGCGCCAGCGCCGGGGCCGGAAAGCGCTGATCGGTGTTAGTGCCAACAGCCCGGCGCCGATGGGAATGATCGGCCCATAGGCGGAGACGTTATAAGCGGTGGAGCCGGCCGGGGTCGCTACCAGGGCGCCGTCGCAAACCAGTTCCGCCATGCGCTCGACGCCGTCGATGTCGATCCTGATTTTTGCCGCCATGCGGGTTTGGCGCAGCAGCGATACTTCGTTGATGGCCATGGCCTCGTGGGTTTCGCCGTCTGTATTCTGGGCGCTCATGTGCAGCGGGCGGACCTCTGCCGGTTCCGCCTTGGCCAGACGGTCGAGCAGACCGTCTTCATCGAAGGTGTTCATCAGGAAACCGACGGAGCCCCGGTTCATGCCGTAAATGGGCCGCCCGTGTTCGATGTTGTCGTGCAGGCTTTGCAGCATGAACCCGTCGCCCCCGAGCGCAACAATGACGTCGGCATCGGCCGGCGGCACGGTGTCGTGACGCGCGCTCAGGTTGGCAAGCGCTTCCTGGGCTTCCGGGCCGGGCGCGGCGACGATGGCGATGGTCTTGAACTTCATCGGTTTTCAAATCCTTTGGAAGCGCTTTAGTCGTACTTTTTCTGCGTTAAATCAAGGGCATGAGGGAAGATCGGCCATTCCCCGCCAAAAAATCCCGCCGAGGAGGATCTAAATCGGTTATAATCGGTGATTCTATAAAAAAAGAACTGGGGGGATTCCGGGAAGCACCTGATTGAAAGGGACTGTCGGATGAATACGGTTAAAAGGTTGCTCGAGGCTAAGGGCCACGGTGTCTGGTCCGTCCATCCGGACGACACTGTCTTGGACGCGATCACCATTCTCGCAAAAAAGGACATCGGCGCCGTGTTGGTGATGGAGGGCGACAACCCGGTGGGAATTTTCACCGAACGCGATTACGCCCGCAATGTGTTCCTGAAAGGCAAGTCATCGCCGGGAACGCCGGTGCGCGAGGTCATGGCCAAGCCGGTCATCTTCGCCCGGCCCGAAAATACCATCGATGAATGCATGTCGCTGATGACCCGCCACCGGATGCGTCACCTGCCGGTGCTGGACGACGGCGATTTGGTCGGCATGGTATCGATCGGCGATCTGGTCAAAAGCGTTATTGACGAGCAGAAAGACACCATCGAGCAGCTGGAACATTACATTCACGGCTAGGTTTTACCCGCCGGTGACGCTCATGGGGTTCAAGATTATTGAACCACAAAGACACCAAGACGTAAAAAAGAAGATGAAAAAGGGAAAGAATGGCGCGTTGCGCGGGTTTCGCTTTTCGTGACTTTGTGTCTTGGTGGTTTGATTATCTTTTTCTACCCGCCGGTGACGCTCATGTGGCGCTCGAGCGCCGGGGCGGCGCCTTTGCGGTCGATGACAAAGTCGTGGCCCTTGGGCTTGCGGCCGATGGCCTCATCGATGGCGGTGTGCAGGCCGTCGTCGGATTCAGAGGCACGCAACGGTGTGCGCAGGTCGGCGGCGTCATCTTGCCCTAAGCACATATACAGCGTGCCGGTGCAGGTCAGCCGCACCCGGTTGCAGCCTTCGCAGAAATTGTGCGTCAGCGGCGTGATAAAGCCGAGCATGCGCCCGGTTTCCTTGACCGCCGTATAGCGCGCCGGACCGCCGGTCTTGTGGTCGATGTCGCTCAGCGTCAGGGCTTCGTTCAGCCGTGCACGGACTTTGGACAGGGGTAAATACTGGTCCGCCCGCTCGCCACCGATGTCACCCAGCGGCATGGTTTCGATCAGGGTCATATCGAGCCCTTCTTCGCCGCACCAGCGCACCATGCTTTCGATCTCGCCCTCGTTGACGTCTTTTAAGGCGACCGTGTTGATCTTGATGGCGAGCCCGGCGTCGCGGGCGGCGCGAATGCCGGCCAGGACTTTTTCCAGTTCGCCCCAGCGCGTGATCTCGCGAAATTTATCGGCATCCAGCGTATCGACGGAAACGTTGATGCGTTTGATGCCATAATCGACCAGTTTCGTTGCGTATTTGGTTAGCTGGCTGCCGTTGGTGGTCAGCGTCAGTTCCTTGAGCGCGCCGGTTTTCAGATGCCGGGAAAGATTTTTAACCAGGCTCATTATGTTGCGCCGGACCAACGGCTCGCCGCCGGTAAGGCGCAGTTTTTGGACGCCCTTGTCGATGAAGGCAGAACACAAACGGTCGAGTTCTTCGAGGCTGAGCACATCGGCCTTGGGCAGGAAGGTCATGTTTTCCGACATGCAATAGACGCAGCGGAAATCACAGCGGTCGGTTACCGAAACACGCAGATAGCTGACGTTGCGCCCGAAGGGATCAATCATCAGGCTTCTCCTTCCGTGTCGGTACCGGCTAGGCCTTTTTCTTCCATGTCTTTGGCCGCCAGTTGGCGCAACTCTTCGCGCTCGTTTAAATAATCTTCCGTGGTCCGGGTCTTCGGCCGGGCCGCCCCGGCCAAGGGATGCTCGTCTTCCTCGGCCATGGCGAAAACACGACAATCATTACACATCTTCAGGCGCTCCGTGCCACCCTTATCCTGGAACATGGGGTGTTGTTCGAGCTTTTTCACCATGTTTTCGATGGTCGAACGGGTGCCGAAGGCCTTGTTGCACCTGATGCATTCAAAGGGCTCTTCTTCCTTGATGACCTGGGCGGTACGGGCGGTGCCCAGGAAGCTGAGCCGGGGGGTCAGTGAAATGACTTTTTCCGGGCAGGTGTTTTTGCACAACCCGCACTGCACGCAGGCTTCTTCGATGAAGCTGAGCTGCGGCTTGTCCTCGTTGTCTTTCAGTGCGCCTGTCGGGCACGCGCCGACGCAGGCAAGGCACAAGGTGCAGTTTTCCGTATCGACCATGACAGCGCCGAAGGGCGCGCCTGCTGGCAGTTCCAGCACATCGATCTTGTTGGGTGCTTTGGCATGCAGGGACGCCAGGGCCAGGCTCATGACCGAGCGTTTGCGGCCCATGGGCAGGAAGTCACCCGCCGGCATGGGGGGCGTTGTTTTTATGGCGTAGAGGATTTTCTCAATCGCGTCCGGGTCCTGGTTGTCGAGGATCAGGGCATGGCCGGTGCCAAAACCCAGCCCGTCAAAGACGGCTTCGGCCAGCACCAGTTCGCTTTCCAGAACAGCTTTTTCATCGGCTTTGGAAGGCGGCAGCAAAATCATCGTCCGCTCGGCACCGAAGGCGGCGGATGCCAACAGAAAATCAAGCCCGAGGCTGGTCACTTCGTTGACGGCAAAGGGCAGCACATTTGACGGCAGGCCGCCCCCCAACCGCGCCATGGTGGCGATCATGTCTTCGCCGTACTGGGCGTCATGAACGAGAATTTCCGGCCGCTCGCCACCGGCATTGCGGTAGGCGCTCAAAATGGTGCGCAGGCGGGTGAAAAGCGCATCGCCCCCGGGCAGGTTATATTTTGCCGCCCCCGTCGGGCAGATGCTGGCGCAGGTTCCGCAGCCGGCGCAGATATAGGCGTCAAACGCCACGCGGTCGTTTTTTTCGTCAGACGTAATGGCCCCCGTCGGGCAGTTGTCGATGCACCGCGTGCAGCCGGTGATGCCGGCGCTGGTGTGGGCGCACATGGCTTCGTCGTAATTGATGTAGCGGGGCTTTTCAAACTCGCCGACCATGTCTACCAGTTCCAGCAATGCGTCACCGACAAGGGCCGGGTTCTTGGGGTCGGGGTTGAAATAGCCGTCGCGCTTTTCCGGCGCCGTGAACAGCGGAGTGGCGCCGCGAATATCCAGAATCAGATCACACACCGACGTGCCGGTTTGTCCAGCCACGTCAAAGGCCAGCGATTGGCGGGACGACGCAGACGCGGGCGCGAAATCTTCGATGGAAACCTGGAATTGCCCGAGATGCCCGGTGGCGTCCGTGACCCGACCGGTAAAAACGGGAATGTCCATCAGCGATGGTGGCGTTAGCGACGCGCCCGTTTCCAGCAACACGGTGACGTCGAGACGGTTTGCCACTTTGCGGGCGGCGTCAATGGCGGCCTCGTCCTTGCCCAATATCAGCAGCACCCCTTTCGAGATCATATTGACCGACGTGGTGCCTTCGATGTCGAGCGCCGCTTCCGCCAGCAGCGCCGCCATCTTCGCGGTAGCCGGGGATTTTTTCGTTGAGTCTTTCGACCAACCGGCTTTTTCGCGGATATTGGTGAAGCGGATGTCGGGACCGTTGGTATTTATCTCATCCAGCGTTTCCAGAAACACCGGCGCTTCCTGCGTGCAGGCGACAAGCAACTGATCGTTGCTTCCGGCCAGACGCTGGAATTCCTCGATTTGGGTGCGGCAGAGGTGGCTGGCGACATTTAAAGCTTCGGGCGTAGTATTAGGGGCACACGCCTTGGCCAACGCCTTGCCGTCAATATCCATCGTACCCTCGCAATTACATACGAGGACTTCTTTATTATTTAGCTTCATCGGAAGCCTATCTCCCAGGTGGGGCGGGGGGTACGTATCCTCCGTCCCTGGTGCCGGGGGCCTTACGCAACCCCGGACCGTCTTCTTGATATTTTTTAGTTATCTTTATTTAAGGCACTTGCGCCGGATTGTCCTGCTTTTTTTATCAATTCTTCGAGAGAACTGCGGTAATAAAAACAGTATAATGCATATTAAAGCAGTTTCTTTGCAGGGACAAAAATAAGGGGGCTCCCTTGAGCCAGTTGATGACGACCCGTGAGGTGGCGGAGTACCTGCGTATTAAGGAGCGCAAGGTCTATGACTTGGTGCGGCTAAAACGCATCCCGTGTACGCGTGTCACCGGCAAGCTGTTGTTCCCGAAAAACCTGATCGACGAATGGGTGGGCCAGGGGACGGCGTTCCCTGACCTTAAACCCGCTGTTCTCGCGCCGGCGCCGGCCCCCGCACCGGCCATCGTCGCCGGCAGCCATGATCCGTTGCTGGATTGGTGCTTGCGCGAATCAGGCTCGGGGCTGGCGATGATGCCGGGCGGCAGCCTCGACGGGGTGCGGCGTCTGGTCGATGCAGAGGCCATGCTGGCGGGCATGCATGTGTTTGAGCCCGAAACCGCCACCTATAACCAGCACACCGTTGAAGAAGCATGCCACGGGGTGCCCGGGGGTCTTGATACAGTCCTGATCGAATGGGCGTGGCGGCAACAGGGGTTGATATTGACCGCAGGAAACCCGTTGGCGATCAAACAGATTTCCGACCTCCGGGACAAAAAGGCCCGCGTCATCGTCCGCCAGCCGGACGCCGGCAGCCGTATCCTGTTCCGCCACCTGCTGGCCCAGGCGGGGATGGTAGAAGAGGATCTGGATATCTTTGATGCGCCGGCGCGCAGCGAAACGGACTTAGGGCTCGCCATCGTCGACGGCAAGGTCGATGCCGGGCTGGCGGTGGAGACGGTGGCCAGGCAATACCGGCTGGATTTCCTGGGCCTGCATCGGGAACGCTATGATCTGCTAATTCGCCGCCGGGATTATTTCGAGCCGCCGGTGCAGAGGCTGTTGCAGTTTTTCGCCACCGAGGCCTTTCGGGCCAAGGCGTCCGAGATGGCCGGCTACGATGTTTCCGGCCTGGGCCGGGTTATCGCCAACGCTGCCTGAATATCTGGCTGATAAAGGCGAGGACGTTTAACCGTCTTCGGCGACCCTGGGCAATTTAAATCCAGAAATATTATAGGTGAAACGGTAGATCACCATTCCGGCAATCAAGGCGGCGAAGAATACCATCGATTCCCAGCGGCCGAACGACAACGACGAGAATGCCGGGCCCGGGCAGAGGCCAACCAACCCCCAACCGATGCCGAATATGCCGCTGCCGATGATCAAATTCGGGGTGATGTCTTTTTGCTGCGGAATATTGAAAGAAGCCTCGCATACCGGTTGTTCACGCCGGGTGATGCGGGAAAACCCGACAAAGGCGACGACAACGCCGCCGCCCATCACGAAGGCAAGGCTGGGATCCCAGTTGCCAAAGAAATCGAGGAAGCCAATCACCTTGGCCGGGTTGAGCATGCCGGACAGCGCCAAGCCGACGCCAAACAGGATTCCGGAAACTGCGGCAGAAGCCAGGGCTTTCATGACGCCCCCCCAAGAACATGACGCATCATATAGACGGTCACAATTGCAGTAGCCATAAAGGCGCCAGTCGCCGCCAGGGAGCGTTTGGAGACGCGTCCGAGCCCGCAAATTCCGTGGCCGCTGGTGCAGCCATTGCCCATGGATGTCCCAAAACCGACAAGAAGGCCGCCGATAACCAAAGTCAGCGTCGATGAGGTTATCGTGGATACAATTGTTTCGCCCGAGACGGCTTGAAAAACAAACGGCCCAACGACGAGCCCGAGAAGGAAGACCACCCGCCATAGTGTATCGTTTTGTTTCGGCGTCAAGACCCCGCGCGCAACGCCGGTAACGCCCGCGATATGCCCGTTGAAGGCAAGAAGGACGAGGGCGGCGATGCCAATAAGCATCCCACCCAGGAGGGAAGCAACGGGGGTAAAGTTTTCCATATGGGTCTCGCGTTAATTAATTACGAAGCAACGCTGCGCTACCGGCGGCGGGCACCTTATTGCAATTTGCTTCCGAACCCTACCACTTATAGGAAAAGCCGATGGTTCCTTCGTTCTGGTCCATCCTTTGGGTCACCGTCTGGGTGGCGCCGAGGTTGGGGTCCGTGCCCGTGAAGTCTTCCGAAAAGGCATGGGCATAGGCAAGGTTGATGGAGGCATTTTCGAAGAACTTGTATTCCATACCCAGGGTCAGGTGCGTCCGGATGACCGCCGGGGCCAGAATGTTAAACATGATCTGGCTGGCATCATACGGATTGCGGTCGTTATGGCTAACGCCGGCGCGCAAGTTAAGCTTGTCGGAATACTTGTAATTAGCGCCGATCTTGATGACGTTCATGTCTTCCCAGCCGAAGCCGATGCCGTTTTCTTCGCCCAATCTGTTGGCATTTGCCGCATTAACCTGGGCGGTCAGTCGACCGGCCGAGTTGGCGATGGCATCGACCTCGTTGTAGTTGATCCACTGCCAGTCCAAAGCAACGGTCAGTTTCGGGGTCGCGCGAAGCGCGACGCCGGCATTGATCATTTGCGGGATGTCGAAATCGCCGCCATCGGCGAACAGGCCGCGATATTTATTGAAAGGCTGCATATACATGCGCGACTGGTAACTGACCCCGGCCGACCAGAAATCGTCCAACTTACCCTGGATGCCCATGCGGAAGCCGCCGCCGCCGGACTGCTCGTAGCCCCTGTTAGTGAGGGCGGAAGAGTTCGATGAAATACCCCCAAACGCCTCGAGCCCGTAGGCCTTGAAGCGCTGGAAGGCGCCGACGGGGGCGAAGCCGATGGCGACATCCGGGGTCACCTTGTAGGTGACGGAAAGGGCCATCAAGGCTTGCGCCAGATCAACACCGGTCGGGACGCTGCCGGCGCCGAAGTTCTGGAAAACGCTGGTCGGGTATTCGGTGTTCATGCCGCCGTTGGCGTTCATGGTGAAACCGACCGACCATTTGTCACCGACGGGATAGTTAACGCCGAAATTGGGAATCTGGAAAAAGCTGGTGTCGCTTTTCGTTAACCCCTGTCCCAATGTTCCGGCACCCCTGGTGTCAAATTCCCGGTTCGGGTTGAACAGCGTGACGTCCACATCCGCGCGGCGACCGACGAAGGCCATGCCGGCGACGTTGTTGGCGGCCGCCATGGCGTCCGTGCTATAGGCGGTGCCGGCGCCGGCCATGCCTTTGGCCGTCGGCCCAAAGCCGTA
>LFEN01000024.1 GCA_001510075.1 Alphaproteobacteria bacterium casp-alpha2 | reverse complement strand
GGCGGCATGTTGCGGGCAAGGATGGCGGCGACCGCATAACTGACGGCGCCGCCCGAAACCGCCAACTGGCGCCAGATATCGCTGCCAAGCCCCTTTATCGCCTCCGGCCCGACGAGAACGACAACGCCGCCAAAACCGATAACGACCCCGGCCAGCTTGAATGGGGTCATGCGATCGCCGGTGGTAAAGAAATGCGCCATGACCACGGTCGCCAATGGCATCACCGCCATCAGGATCGCCGCCAGGCCGCTGTCAATCCTCTGCTCGCCCCAATTAATAAGGGTAAAAGGCAGGCCGTTACCGATAACACCGAGGAAGAAACAATAGACCCAGATGCGCCACCCCTTGGGCAGGCCGTGGCCCTGCAAGCGGGCGAACCCCCAAAGCACCACGGCGGCTAAAATCACCCGGGCGGCGGCCAGGCTCAACGGCGGGATGGTTTCGATCCCGATCTTGATGGCCATAAACGACGAGCCCCAGATCAGAGATAAAAGGAACAGCAGGGCCAGGTGACGGACCATTAAACCTTGTAATAATCCCGATACCATTCGACCAGGCGGGGCAACCCTTGGTCAATTTCCGTAGAGGGCTCAAACCCCAAGTCTTTCTGGGTATCGGTAATGTCGGCGTAGGTTGCCGGAACATCGCCGGTTTGCATGGGCTGGAAGTCTATTTCCGCCTTCATGCCAAGCGCGTCTTCAAGGATCGAAATAAACCGCATCAGCTTTTCGGATTTATTATTGCCGATGTTGTAAATCTTGTACGGCAACACCCCGTCGGCTGCGACAGGCGGATGGTCGAGGCAAGCCAGCACGCCGGCAACAATATCGTCGATATAGGTGAAATCGCGCTCCATCTCGCCGTTGTTGAAAACCGGTATCGGTTCGCCCGCGAGAATTTTGCGGATGAAAATAAACGCCGCCATATCAGGCCGCCCCCACGGTCCGTAGACGGTGAAAAACCGCAACCCCGTCAACGCCATCCCGTAGACATGGGCATAGCTGTGCGACATCAGTTCCATGGAACGCTTGGTTGCGGCATAAAGCGACAGCGGCGTATCGACGGGGTCGGACACGGAGAACGGCATTTTGGTATTGCCGCCATAAACGGAACTCGACGACGCATAGACAAAATGCTTCAGGGTATCGAGTTTCCGGCATGCCTCCAACAAGACCAGGTGGCCTTCCACGTTGGCCTGGGTATAGGCATAGGGGTTGACCAGGGAATAGCGGACCCCGGCCTGGGCGGCCAGATTAATAACACCGGTAATGTTTGCGGTGCGCCCGATCAAATCATCGACGGCGTCCCGGTCCGAGATATCCAGGCGATGGAACTGGAACCCCTTTCTTTCGGTCAGGGTTGCAAGCCGCGATTCCTTGAGGGAAACATCGTAATAATCATTGAGGTTATCGACCCCGATTACCTCTTCGCCGCGATCCAGCAGGGCATGCGAGGTGTGAAAGCCGATAAATCCGGCGGCGCCGGTAATCAAAACCGTCATAAGCGTAAAATCCGGGACTCTGCCTTAAGGAGCTCCCGTATACCCGCTCAGGAATGAAAAAGAAATTAAAAGGCGTCAGTCGGCGTTTAGCAAGATACCGGCTTTTTCCATTACTCTGTCGTAAAGGTCTTCGGTAATGGCTCGAACGTCTCTTTGCAATTGCTCAAGAGTGACGTTTGGTTTTTCCGCGCTATCCGGGCGAAGGGAAAAAGCCGTGCCGAGGTTATCATCATCGGAAAACGTCACCCTGACCTGCCAGGGAACTTCCAGGCGTTCCTCGATATCCATATCCTTGAGCACGCTGTACAGGATTCGGATATAGACCACGGAATCACAATAAAACCATACCCTCGGCACCTTCCAGAGGTCGCCGTTTCTGTCTTTATGGCCCTCACAGGACCAACAGGGCTCGAACACGCCCAGGCGCTTCAACTCGAAAGCCAGAGGCGCAATCAATTCTTCGATGGGAAAGGCCGGATCGCTGGTCAGGACCGTTGAAATATGGGGACAGGCGGAAGAACAACTGCACGCACAGCCCGTCGAGCCGCATGTCGGACATACCGCATCGCAGGCTTCATTACAGACACGCGTTCTTGCGGGCGGATTGACGATCCTTGCCAGCTCGGCATGGACCTCAAGCTTCTCCCGACGGTTTTTTTTTCGTCGTTCTATTTTCATCGCGCAACTGGTGTTTTAATCGTGCCCCTGCGTCATTACGCTTAGGAGCGCACCCGGCCTTCCTGATAGTTCCCAACAATTGGAACCCTCATTAATTCCAATTGTTGTAACCAAAACCGGAAGAATCTGGTTTTTGCTGGTCTGCATATTATAATAATTTTAATGGCACCTCAATTGGGCGGACCCCCGTGGACACAAAACTACATATTTTGAAACAAACGGTAACAAACCTTCTGGCCGCCCCGAAAAGCATGGCTACGGGGCATTACAGTGGTGTCAATTACCACGCGACAACGGCAATTTCCGATTTCGAGCGAAAAATCACGGATCATTACGCGGATTTCATCCCCGGAGACCTTGCCAGCGTCTGCAGGCAGGCGGGCATGACGTTCGATTTCCCCTCCTTCGGCCTGATCGTCGAATTCGAGAAGCCTGTGGAAATCACGCTCTATGACGATGAGCATGTTCTGGACGAAAACGCCAAAGAAGCGATCACGCGTTTCGGCACCCTGATATTCCGCAATGCCTATCTGGCGGGAAAATTCCGTAATCAAGGGCAACGAAACATTTTTCCCGATTTGCATTTTCACCTCGACCGGGGTTCGAACCAGGATAATCAATATTCGCTCTTCTGCCGCGATCCCTTTGACGCCGTGCAGAAACATCCGCGCCAGTCATCAACGCTGATCACCGCCAATATCATCGCCTATCTTCAATCGCTGAAAGAAGGGCGGCCACCAAAACAGGGACAGCAATCGCTTTATGAAGACCTCTTCAAAAATGAGGATTTAAGCACGCATATCGGCAGCACCATTTTGGAACAGGCGTGGACCGCGCCGGAGGGTACGGGAGAAATCTGCCTGATCGATAACCGCCTGGTGCTGCACGCCAGCTATTATCGAACCGGGCAGGGATATCCCATCGGGGTGCGCTATCTTTTTTAGGTCCAGCGCTGAATTAGTTCCGATACTGGAATATTGTAAGAAAACCGGCCCCGTAATACCCTTCCCCCCAGCGCTAACAAAATACCGTCCGGGAAACACCGATGCCGCTGGCACAAGTCACGCTCGACGACAAATACACCGCCACCAAGGACCGGGTATTATTGACCGGGACCCAGGCGTTGGTGCGCCTTGGCTTGATGCAACGGCGCCGGGATTTGGCGGCGGGCTTGAACACGGCAGGCTACGTGACCGGCTATCGCGGTTCACCCCTGGGCGGCATTGACCGGGAATTCGGCCACGCCAAGCCTTTCCTGGACGAGCACCACATCAAATTTCATCCCGCCGTCAACGAAGACCTGGCGGCCACCGCGCTTTGGGGCAGCCAGCAGGTGAACCTGTTCGAAGGTGCGCACTACGATGGCGTTTTCGGCATCTGGTACGGCAAGGGTCCGGGCGTCGACCGTTCCGGTGACGTTTTCCGCCATGCCAATTTCGCCGGAACGTCTCCTTTCGGCGGCGTCCTGGCGCTGGCCGGGGATGACCCGGCGTGCAAGTCATCGACCGTGCCGAGCCAAAGCGAACATGCGTTGATGGATGCCCATATTCCCATCCTCAACCCGGCCAATGTCCAGGATGTTCTGGATTTCGGCCTCTACGGCTTGGCCATGTCCCGGTATTCGGGTTGTTGGGTGGGGATGAAGTGCATTACCGACAATGTCGATTCGACGGCAAGCGTGGATGTCTCCTCGGAAAGGGTTCAAATCAAACTACCGTCCGATTTCGACATGCCCGAGGGCGGATTGAATATACGCTGGCCGGACCCGCCGCTGGAGCAGGAACACCGCCTGCAACTTCACAAAATTTACGCCGCCCTGGCTTTCGCCAAAGCCAACAGCCTTGACCGGGTTACGATGGATTCCCCGAAACCCCGTTTCGGTATTATTGCCACCGGAAAATCCTATCTCGATGTCTTGCAAGCACTTGCTGATTTGGGCATCGGGGCGGAACAGACCCATGAAATCGGCCTGCGGCTGCTCAAGGTCGCCATGCCCTGGCCGCTGGAAAAAGAAGGCATTCGCCAATTTGCCGAGGGTCTGGAAGAAATTCTGGTGGTCGAAGAAAAACGCGCGGTCATGGAAAACCAGATCAAGGAACAACTGTACAACTGGCGGGTTGATGTCAGGCCCCGGGTGGTCGGAAAGTTCGATGAACAAGGTGAATGGATTCTGCCCTCCGCCGGTGAACTAACGCCGGCCCGCATTGCCCGCGTTATCGCCGCCCGGATCGGTAATTTCAAGCTCAGCCAGCCGGTCAAAAGCCACATCGAGGCGCGCCTGAAATTCCTGAACGACAAGGAAAAATCGCTGGAGGCCACGGCCACCGGGCGCGCACGCATCCCGTATTTCTGCTCCGGCTGCCCGCACAATGTGTCGACCAATGTCCCCGAAGGCTCCCGCGCGCTGGCCGGCATCGGCTGTCATTACATGGCGTTGTGGATTGACCGCTCCACCGCCACCTTCACACACATGGGCGGCGAAGGAGCAAGCTGGATCGGCCAGGCACCCTTTACCGAGACCGAGCATGTCTTCGTCAATATCGGCGACGGAACGTATTTTCATTCGGGCATTTTGGCCATTCGCGCCGCCGTCGCCGCCGACGTCAATATCACCTACAAAATTCTCTATAACGACGCCGTCGCCATGACCGGCGGACAACCCATGGACGGCCCCCTGGACGTCCCCATGATTACCCAACAGGTGCGGGCGGAAGGTATCAAGCGCATCTGCGTGGTTTCCGATGAGCCGCATAAATATCCCATTGGATCCGATTTCGCCCATGGCGTCACGTTTCACCATCGAGATGATTTTGATGAACTGCAACGCGGCATCCGATCGGTCAAAGGGGTTTCCGTCCTTATCTATGACCAGACCTGTGCCGCCGAAAAACGCCGGCGCCGAAAACGCGGCACACTACCCGATCCGCAGGTCCGCGCCTTCATCAATGATGCTGTCTGTGAAGGCTGCGGTGATTGCGGCCTTGTTTCGAACTGTGTCGCCATTAGCCCGGTGGAAACGGAAATCGGCCGCAAACGCGCCATTGACCAATCGGCGTGTAACAAGGATTACACCTGCCTCAAGGGATTCTGCCCGGCCTTTGTCAGCGTCCACGGGGGCGAACTTAAAAAACCCGCCGCCATCGGCGACATGCCTTTCGAAGCCCTTCCCGATCCGGTTATCCCAGGGGCGGCAGAGCCTTACGGGATTGTCGTCGCCGGTATCGGCGGCAGCGGCGTGGTCACCATCGGCGCCGTGCTGGCGATGGCGGCGCATCTGGAAAACAAAGGCGTTTCCATTCTCGATGTCGCCGGATTGGCGCAGAAAAACGGCGCCGTCTATTCCCATATCCGCATCGCCGATGATCCGGACAATCTGCACGCGGTGCGCATTTCCGCCGGCGGGGCCAGGGTTCTGATCGGCTGTGACATGGTCACGGCTGGCGGGCAGGAGACGCTCGGCAAGCTTAAGCCAGGTTACAGCACTGCCGTCGTCAACGCGCATCGGGTGATGAATGCGGAATTCACCCGTGACGCCGATCTGGAATTCCCCGAAGACGGATTCCGGGACGCCCTGGCCGCCGCCACGGGGGAAGACGCGCTGAGTTTCGTCAACGCGACTGAATTGGCCTTGAAGCTGCTGGGCGATTCAATTGCGGCTAACATGTTGATGGTCGGTTTTGCCTATCAGAAAGGCTTGCTGCCTTTGTCTGCTGAGGCCATCGAACGGGCCCTGGAACTGAATGGCGTTGCCGTCGACTTTAACCGCCAGGCCTTCAACTGGGGGCGCCGCGCCGCCCACGACGGGGCCGCCGTTGAGCGCATTGTTGGAACCCAACCAGTCCCAGAGCCCGAAGAAGATACGCTCGGCTTCGTCACCCGCAGGATCAGGGATTTGACCCTCTACCAGGACGCTGCCTATGCCCGCCGCTTCGCCGATTTGACCGACCGCGTCCGCGCCCGCGAAGCCGACGTGGTAAAGGGTAAATCCGGTTTAAGTGATGCCGTCGCCAAAGCCTATTTCAAGCTGTTGGCCTACAAAGATGAATACGAAGTGGCCCGGCTTTATAGCGACGGTGCGTTTATGGAACAGTTAGGCCGCCAGTTCGACGGGCCGTTTACTTTATCTTTTCATATGGCGCCGCCGTTGATCGCGAGCAGCGATGCCAAAACCGGTGAGCTGCAAAAAAACGAATTCGGCCCCTGGATGATGACGGCGTTCAAATGGTTGGCGAAATTTAAAGGATTGCGCGGCGGTCCCTTCGACATTTTCGGGTTTTCGGCGGAACGGCGCATGGAACGCCGATTGATCGGTGAATACGAAGCCGTTGTCGAGGAATTGCTTGTTGGCCTTGGCCCCGACAATCATGCCTTGGCCCAGGAAATTGCCGCCTTGCCCCTGAAAATACGCGGTTTCGGCCATGTCAAGGAACGCAACCGGAAACTGGCGAAAGACTGTGAAGAACGCCTGATGGCGGATTTTCGTAATGGCGAGATCCACGCCGACGCGGCTGAGTAGCGTTTATTCAACCCTCTTATTCCACCCAGGCTATGCGGAGAATATTGGTCGCCCCCGGGGTGCCGAAGGGAACGCCGGCGGTAATCACCAGGGGGTCACCGATGTCGGCGAATTCTTCCTGTTTGGCCGCATCGATGGCGCGCACTACCATATCGCGGAAGGTTTTCAGGTCTTCGGTATGGACCGAATGGACGCCCCAGGCCAACGCCAGCTTGCGCGCCGTATCGGCCCTTGGCGTCAGTCCCAAAATCGGCACCACGGGGCGTTCGCGTGCCGCCCTCAGCGTCGTCGACCCGGTCGAGCTGAAGGTCACGATGACGGAGGCCGAAATTGTCTGGGCGACCTGGCGGGCGGCAGACGTAATGGCGTCGGCCGCCGTCGCTTCGGGTGCATAGCGATGGGTTTCCAGCATGCGGCGGTAATGCGGGTCTTTTTCGACCTGCCGGATAATGTTGTCCATCATCGTCACCGCTTCGACCGGGTATTCCCCGACCGCGGTTTCCGCAGACAGCATGACCGCATCGGAACCGTCGTAAATAGCCGTCGCCACGTCTGACGCTTCGGCCCGGGTCGGGGTCGGCGAATGGATCATGGATTCCAGCATCTGGGTGGCGATGACCACCGGCTTGCCCCGAGACCGGCATTTAAAAACGATGCGCTTTTGCAACGCCGGGACTTCTTCCGGCGGCACCTCGACGCCGAGGTCGCCACGGGCCACCATGACGGCGTCCGACAGATCGACAATTTCGTCGAGATGATCGAGCGCCTGGGGCTTTTCCAGTTTCGACATGATCCCGGCGCGCCCGGCAATCAGTTTGCGGGCATGGGCGATATCTTCCGGGCGCTGGACAAAGGAAAGCGCCACCCAGTCGACCCCCAGCTTCAACCCGAAACGCAGGTCGCCCAGGTCTTTTTCCGTCAGGGACGATAAATTCAGAACGGCGCTGGGCACGTTGACGCCCTTGTGGTCGGACAAAACGCCCCCGGTGATGACCTTGGTTTCGGCAAACTCGGGGCTGCAATCGGACACTTTCAGCCGTATCTTGCCGTCGTCCAACAATAAATCGACGCCGCTTTCCAGAGCCTGGAAAATTTCCGGATGCGGCAGGCAGACACGTTTTTCATCGCCCGCTTCCTTGTTCAGGTCGAGGCGAAAAGGCTGCCCGGTTTGCAGTTTCACTTTGCCGTCCTTGAATTCCCCAACCCGCAATTTTGGCCCCTGCAAGTCGAGGAGAATACCGACGGAGCGGTAAAACCGGGTTTCCAGGGAGCGGATGATGTCAAAGCGGCGTTTGTGGTCTTCCTGGTTGCCGTGGGAGAAATTCAAGCGGAAAACATCCGCGCCTGCTTCGAACAAGGCGGTGATCATTTCCTCGGATGATGTTCCGGGGCCCAGGGTGGCGATAATTTTGGCGCTTCTTTTTCGTCTCATGGTACGCCTACAATACGCTTCAATTTCAATTTTTCCAGCGTTTATAGAGACTTCGTGGATGTTTGTCGGAAGCGTCGATTTTTGGGAAATTATTAAGAGTTTTGGAGTCAAAATCGATTAATAATACGCTGCCTGCCTGGAATACCTGGAGAGACACGGAAATGATCGGGAAATTCATATCCAAAGCGCTGGCGTCCGTGTTGATGGACAAACGCGCCAGGGAAAACCTGGAGCGCAAAAAAAAGAAAAAAAAGCCCCGCAAGCCTGTTGCTGCCCCAGCCCCGGCAGCTTCCCCGGCGCCGGAACCCACTAGAGCCATCCCGCCGGCAGGCACCGAGACCGAAGACGTTCACCAGTTAATCATGGACTCACTGCGCGCGGCCGAAGAAGAGCTGGCGGCAAAACCGGAAATGACCTCGGAACGCCAGGCCCTTATTCAACAGGCCCTGGAAATTCAACGCTCCAAAGAATATGTTTTGGAAGACCTGAGCCAGCATGAACGGTAAAAACTCTACGTCATGGCGCTAAAATCCCTGGACGTAAAAGACTAAAAACTCCCTTTTCGGGGGTTTCCGGCGCGGGGAAACATACTATTATGCCCGCTAACAAATTTGATCAATTTTAAAAATGCCACCAAATGCTGGCCAGGGAGAGCTTCGTGGAAAAACAACAAGAATCCGACGTCCTGAAACAGGAACTGTTGGGGCTGTTCAAATACCTGCAGCGGGTGCGCGAGGAAATTGCCGCCATTAACAGGCCGGCGGACGAAGAACTCCATTTCGACAGCATGTCCGATCAACTGGACGCCATCGTCAAGGCGACCGAAGAAGCCACCGACACGATCATGAGCTGCATGGAAAAGAACGACGACATCGTCACCAAATTACGCGAAAGCATTACCGGGCCCGAGCAACTTGCGCTGTTGGACCAGATATCGACGAACGGAGCCGATGTTTTCGAGGCCTGTTCCTTCCAGGATATCACCGGCCAGCGCGTCACCAAAATCGTCAAATCGGTGACCTATGTAGAAGACCGGGTCACGGCCCTGATTAATGTTTGGGGCAAAGATGAAATCGATAAAATCGAGGTCAAACCGGACAAAGAAAAGACGGAAGACGAAAAACTCTTGAAAGGCCCGGCCCTGAACGGCGAAGGGATGGCACAGGATGAGATCGATAAACTTTTTGACTAAAATTGGAGGCGTTCCATGTCCCGATGGGGGTATTTGTTGCTGGCCATCTTCCTCGGCGGAATGGTCATGACCGAAACTGTTGAAGCCGCCGATCCCGAAAACACGCTGTTGTTGGACCTCAAAGACGGACAAGTCGTCATAGAAATGCGCCCCGACCTGGCGCCCAAGCATGTAGCGCGCATCAAGGAACTGGTGCGCGAAGGGTTTTACGACGGCATTGTCTTTCACCGCGTCATCGGTGGTTTCATGGCCCAGGGCGGTGATCCCACCGGCACCGGCAGGGGGGGGTCCGGGAAAAACATTCCGGCAGAATTTTCAGACGAACCGCACGTCAAGGGCACCGCTTCCATGGCCCGCTCGTCGGACCCCGACAGCGCCGATAGCCAGTTTTTCCTGGTCTTTGCCCGCTCGCGCTTTCTCGATGGCCAGTACACGGTCTGGGGCCAGGTGACGGAGGGCATGGAATTCGTCAACAAGATCAAACGCGGCGACGAGAATAATAACGGCGCCGTCGATAATCCGGACAAAATCATCCGCATGCGCGTCGCTGCCGACGTCAAAAAATAGTTTTTGCCGAAACCGCCTAAGGTGCCGCCGTCTCGACCTTGAGTGGCGGCATGCTTTTGATATGGATGTCGCGTTGCGGGTACGGGAACTCGATACCATTGGCGCGGAAGAGTTCCCAGACTGTCAGCAAAATTTCGCTTTTGACATTGGACAGCCCGTTTTGCGGATCTTTGATCCAGATGCGGAGCTCAAGGTTGACGGCGTTATCGCCGAACCCCAGCAGGAGGCACGCGACGCCTGGGTCGGTTAACACCCGTTCAACTTCCTGGGCCACCTCAATGGCAAGTTCCATCGCTTTTTTGACGTCGCTATCGTAGGAAATGCCGATGGGCAGGCGCAGGCGGACGAGGCGGTGGGTGTAAGACCAGTTTTCCACCCGTTGCGAGATCAGTTCCTCGTTGGGGATCAGATGCTCTATCCCATCGCGGGTAATGACCGAGACGCAGCGCGCGCCCAACGAATTGATCCAGCCATAGGTTTCGCCGATAGCAATCACATCACCGGGTTTGACCGAACGATCCATCAACAAAATGACGCCGCTGATCAGGTTGGAGAAAACCTTTTGCAGGCCAAAACCGATACCAAGGCCCATGGCGCCGGAGAAGACGGCGAATGCGGTCAGATCAATGCCGACGGAATCAAGCCCGACGACAATGGCAATGGTAAAGAGAATGATCCTGAACAGTTTTCCGAACAGCACCCCTGCCGCCGGGGTGACACCGGGCATGGCGCTGAGGCGGCGTTCCATCAAGCGCGAGATCACGCCGGCCAGCCATAACAGGATGGCCAGCGCGATAACCGCCTTGGTGACGCCGAGGATGGAAATTCGCACTTCGCCGAATTGCAGCGCCATGCTGTCCAGCACCTGGGCTGTCGGCCCCAGCAGGCCGGTGATATTCAAGGCCGCAATCGTCCACGCCGCCATGGCGATGGCGCGCGCCCAGGTGGCGTTACCGATCAACGTCGAGGCCAGGCGGATGATCACCCACGCCGTCAACAGGCTGACGACAATTTCGATCAGTTGGCTCGACCATTTTGCGTTTTCAGCGGCAAAAACCGAAAACCACTGCAAGGTCAGCCAGATGACCGGCAGGCTTAAGGGCGCCAGCACCTCGGCCACCGGTTTGCCGAAACGCTCATAAAGCGGATGCGCCCAGCCCTTCTCCAACGCCCTTTCCAGACGCCCGGCGGAAACCCAGGCGATTAAGAAGGCAACGGCAATGACGACAAACTGGATGACGGCGCTGAGGACAAAAATATGATCCTGCGCCCACACCGTCATTTCGGCAAGCCTGGCCTCAAGGAACACAGGATCGATGTATTGCTCCAAAATCTCCCCCAAACCTCAAACGCTACGCTCCAGAATAGGTGAGCGACGGAAGGCCACCAAGGGAGACCGCAAAGCCCCAAGAATTCATGAGCTTAGCGGGTACAAGGTAATTGGATTTCGGGGAAGAAGGGCCGACTCGGATGGTGGTTTCGATTATCGGGCGTCGCGGATCGCATTTTCAATCTCGTCCAGCGCGCTTTGGCCCTTGGCGCCATCCGGGCCGCCGGCCTGGGCCATATTCGGCCGCCCGCCACCGCCCTTGCCGCCGACGGCTTGCGAGCCGACACGGACAAGATCGACAGCATTGATGCGCTCGACCAAATCATCGGTAACGCCGACGACGACGGAAGCCTTGCCCTCGGCAACGGAAACCAGGGCGACGACGCCGGACCCGATCTGGCTTTTCAGGTCATCGGCAAGACTTTTCAGTTCCTTTGCCGGCACCCCTTCCAGCAGGCGCGGCGAATAGGTAATGCCTGCAATGTCTTTTTGCTGGGCGCCCCCGGCACTGCTCCCGCCATCACCATCGCCGGAATCAATCTGCTGGCGAACGGCTTCGATCTCGCTTTCGAGTTTCCGGCACTCGGCCAGCAAGGCTTCCACTCTGGCCGGCACTTCCACCGGGCGAACCTTCAACAGCGCCGCCACCTCGGCCAAAACATCCCCCCCGGATACCTTTGACGGGTTGAGAACTGTTTCTTTTTCAGGGCCAGGCGTAGCGCCTCCCCCGGCCCCGGTGGCCAAAAGCCGGCGGCTATCAATCAGTTTGCGTTCCAGGTTACGGCGTTGGCCCAAAAATTCTTCCACCTTTTGCAGCAATTCTTCGGCTTTCACCCCGACCAGGGCCGTCGTCGCGCTAAGCGATTTTTTGGCTTCATCTTCTTGTTTATCGGCGCCATCGCCGGTCAGCGCCTCGATCCTGCGCACGCCTGCTGCCACGGCACCTTCGGAGAGTATTTTCAATACCCTGATATCACCGGTGCGCTTAACGTGGGTGCCGCCGCACAGTTCCGTGGAAAATGCACCATCACTGGTATTGCCCCCCTGGCTTCCCATCGAGACGACACGGACTTCGTCGCCGTATTTTTCCCCGAACAGCGCCATCGCCCCGGCCTCTACGGCAGCGTCGGGTTCCATCAGGTGCGTGGCGACCTCGGTGTTGAGTTTAATCTGTTCGTTGACCGCCGCCTCGGCATCGCCCAGTTCGTCTGCGGAGACGGGTTTCGGGTGGCTTATATCAAACCTCAGACGGTCCGGCGCCACCAGGGAGCCTTTTTGCGTAACATGATCGCCGAGCCGCTTCCTGAGCGCCGCATGCAACAAGTGGGTGGCGGAATGATTGGCGCGGATGTTGGCGCGCCGGGCCTTATCGACGCTCAACTGCACTTCATCGCCGAGCTTGAGGGGGCCACCTTCAACAACACCGATATGAACGAACAGGGCATCGACTTTCTTTTGCACATCGGTGATCGTGACGCTGGCGGCATCGTCCCCGGACGCGGTGATGACGCCCGCATCGCCGACCTGGCCGCCGGATTCTCCGTAAAAAGGCGTCTGATTGACGACAATGGCGACTTCCTGGCCGGGCTTGGCTTCTGGCACCTGCTTGCCATCAACGACAATGGCTAACACCTTGCCTTCCGCAACCTCGGTTTCGTAGCCAAGAAATTCCGTCGCTCCTGTCTGGTCGCGGATTTTGAACCAGACATCCTCGGTCGCCGCATCGCCGGACCCGGCCCAGGCTTTGCGGGCCTCTTGGCGTTGCCGGTCCATGGCAACGTTGAAGCTATCGGTGTCGACGCTCATGCCCTTGCCGCGCAGCACGTCTTGCGTCAGATCGAGGGGGAAGCCGAAGGTGTCATAGAGCTTGAACGCCGTCTCGCCGTCGAGCACACCGCCGGCGCTCAAATCCGCCGTCGCCTCGTCGAGCAAGCCGAGACCACGATCAAGGGTTTGCTTGAAGCGGGTTTCTTCCAGCTCCAGGGTTTCCGTAATCAGCGCCTCGGCGCGGACAAGGTCGGGGAATGCTTGCCCCATCTGTTCGATGAGCGCCGGCACCAGCCGCCACATCAGCGGGTCTTTGCAGCCCATCAGGTGGGCATGGCGCATGCCGCGGCGCATAATCCGCCTGAGCACGTAGCCGCGGCCCTCGTTGGACGGCAACACCCCGTCGGTGATGAGGAAACTGCTGGCCCGCAAATGATCGGCGATGACCCGGTGCGAAATGTTGTGCGCCCCATTGGGCTCGGTGCCCGACGCCGCCGCCGAGGCTCCTATTAAGGCCTTGAACATATCGGTTTCGTAATTGTCGTGGGTGCCCTGCATGACGGCGGCGATACGTTCCAGCCCCATGCCGGTGTCGACGCAGGGGTTGGGCAGATCGATGCGCTTGTCCGGCGTAAGCTGCTCGAATTGCATGAACACCAGATTCCAGATTTCGATGAAGCGGTCGCCGTCTTCGTCAGGGCTGCCCGGGGGGCCGCCGGGGATATGCTCGCCGTGGTCAAAGAAAATTTCCGAACACGGCCCGCACGGCCCGGTGTCGCCCATGGACCAGAAATTATCCGAAGTCGCGATGCGCAAAATGCGCTCTTCCGGCAGGCCGGCGATCTTTTTCCACAGATCAAAAGCCTGATCGTCATCGGCATAGACGGTGACCAGCAGTTTATCTTTGGCCAGGCCGAAATCCTTGGTCACCAGGTCCCAGGCCAACTCGATGGCCATATCCTTGAAATAATCACCGAAGGAAAAATTGCCCAGCATCTCGAAAAATGTGTGGTGGCGCGCCGTGTAGCCGACGTTTTCCAGGTCGTTGTGCTTGCCGCCGGCGCGCACGCATTTCTGCGATGTGACGGCGCGGTTGTAGTCGCGCGTCTCGACCCCGGTAAAGACGTTTTTGAACTGCACCATGCCGGCGTTGACGAACATCAACGTCGGGTCGTTCAAGGGCACCAACGGGCTCGAGTCCACCACTTGGTGGCCGGTGGCGGCGAAGTAATCCAAAAAGGCCTCGCGAATATCGTTAACCGTTTGCATGGGGGGTAATGTAGGCGGCAAGTGGCGAAAAATAAACGCCGTTCAGGCAAAAAAACGGCCCTTCCCCGATTTCAGGGAAGAGCCGCTTGAAGGATGGTATTTTCAGGGTCTCGAAAAAACGTCCGCTCGCCAGTAAACTCCCCTGGCTACTCGCCCGGTTACTCTGTGGCCGGCTCTTCCGATTTAGGCTCCGGCTTGGCGTCCGTTTCCATCACGTCTTCATCCTCGATATCGTTTTCGGAAGCCTCTTCGGGATGGCCGAGCATCATTTCATCGGAAATCAGGCCCGCATTCTGGCGGATCATGGCGTCGATCTGGTTGGTGATGTCGGGGTGTTCGGTGAGGAATTTCTTGGCGTTCTCGCGGCCCTGGCCGATGCGTTCGGAATTATACGAGAACCAGGAGCCGGATTTTTCGACGACGCCGCCGGCGACGCCGAGATCGAGAATTTCACCCATTCTGGAGATGCCTTCGCCGTACATGATGTCGAATTCTACCATCTTGAACGGCGGCGCCAGCTTGTTCTTGACGACCTTGACCCGGGTCTGGTTGCCGACCACTTCGTCACGATCCTTGATGGCGCCGATGCGGCGAATTTCCAGGCGCACGGAGGAATAGAACTTGAGCGCGTTGCCGCCGGTGGTGGTTTCCGGATTGCCGAACATGACGCCGATCTTGATACGGATCTGGTTGATGAAAATGATCGTGGTGTTGGATTTCGACACCGAACCGGTCAATTTACGCAGCGCCTGGCTCATTAATCTTGCCTGCAGCCCGACATGATGGTCGCCCATTTCGCCTTCCAGTTCGGCCCTGGGCACCAGGGCAGCGACGGAATCGATCACCAATACATCAACGGCACCCGACCGAACCAGGGTATCGGCAATTTCCAACGCCTGTTCACCGGCGTCGGGCTGTGAAATCAGCAGTTCTTCGACATTGACGCCGAGTTTCTTGGCATAGACCGGATCAAGGGCATGTTCGGCATCGATGAAAGCACAGGTGCCGCCCAGTTTCTGGGCCTCGGCGACGGCATGCAGGGCCAGGGTCGTTTTGCCGGAGCTTTCCGGGCCATAGATCTCAACCACCCGGCCACGCGGCAGACCGCCGATACCGAGCGCGATATCGAGGCTGATGGAGCCGGTGGGGACGATCGCCGTCTCGACCACCTCGCGTTGGCCAAGGCGCATGATAGAGCCCTTGCCGAAGGCGCGCTCAATCTGGGTGACGGCGGCTTCCAGGGCTTTGTTCTTGTTGGAGTCTTCTTTGTTTTTATCTTTTTCCACGATGCGTAAATTTGCTTCCGACATGAGACTGCCTTTCTTATTTCACATGTTTGACGATGGTACAACGAATGCTATGCCGCCAAATGATCATGTTTTGTTCTCATGTGCAAGTGAATTTTTTAACCTATTGAATTTAAACATAAAGTTTAGATATATTCGCTTTATGTTCTTGTCACTTTTGGGGATTTTCGCGATTCTGGCCCTACTCCGCCAGGACATCTTTGACCGTCGACGCCAGCCCCTTCAGCGAGAACGGCTTGGCCAGGAAATGGATGGATTGATCGCGCTCGATTTCGTCGGGGAAGACATCTTCGGCGTAGCCCGACATTAAAATCACCTTGACGCCGGGCTGTTCGTGACGGACCAATTGCACCAGGGTGTGGCCGTCCATGCCGGGCATGACGACGTCGGAGATGATCAAATCGATGGGCTTGTCCATGGTGTTGATGACGTCGAGCGCGCTTTCGCCGTTATCGGCCTCGAACACTTCATAGCCTTTGTTAGTCAGCGCCCTGGACGCGAACATGCGCACCGCGTCCTCATCCTCGACCAGCAGCACCGTGCCGACGCCGGTTAGATCACCGTCGGGGATGGCGGTGGCTTTTGTCTCTACGGCGGAAACCTCGTCCGGCCTGTCGTCATCAACATATTCGGGCAGATAGATGCTGAACGACGTGCCTTGGCCCGGCGCGCTGTCGACAAAAATGAAGCCGCCGGTCTGGTGAACAATGCCGTAGACAGTAGACAGGCCGAGGCCCGTGCCCGATCCGACCTCCTTGGTTGAAAAGAACGGCTCGAAAATGCGCTCGATTTCCTCTTTACGGATGCCGGTGCCGGTATCGGCGACCTCGATCAGCACATAAGGCCCCTTGGGCATCAAATCGTGGCCGCGCTGTACCGGCACATCGAGGACCAGGGCCTGGGTGCGAATGGTAAGCTGACCACCGCCAGGCATGGCATCCTTGGCGTTGACGGCCAAATTGATGATGACCTGATCCAACTGTCCCCGGTCGCCCTTGATCGGCGGCAAGCCGGGGCCGTGGCTCATCACAAGATCGATCTTTTCACCGATCAGACGGCCGAGCAGGTTGGAAAGCTCATTCAGCTGTTCGGTAATATCGAGGCGCACCGGGGCCAACGTCTGCTTGCGCGAAAAGGCCAGAAGCTGACGCACCAGATTGGTCGCCCGGTTGGCGTTCTGCCTGATCTGCTGGATATCGGCGAATGACGGATCATCCGGCCCATGACGGGCCAGCAACAAATCGGAAAAGCCGATCATGGCGGTCAGCAGGTTGTTGAAATCATGCGCCACCCCGCCCGCCAGTTGGCCGATGGCCTCCATCTTCTGCGACTGGGCGAACTGGACCTCGAGGTTTTTATGTTCCGTGGTATCAATAAAATGAAGCGCCAGTCCGGAAATTTCCCCCAAGGCATTTTCAAGGCGGCTGGCAAACAGCGACGCCATCAAATCGCGCCCCCTCGGCCCCGGCATGCGGATTTCCATATGCGTCGCCCTGGCGGTGCCCATGACGACTTTCGATAGGGCCGTAGCAATTTCGCCGCGGTCTTCCAGCACCACCCGCTCGGAAAACGGTTGCTCGATCAGCTCTTCCGGGTTGAGGCCGATGAGGTCAAGGAAGGCCCGGTTGCATTCCGCGATGTTGCCTTGCAGGTCGAGCAGCACAATCCCCACTGGCGCTTCGTCGAACAGCCAGTGCAGCCGGATGGCGGAGCTGCCGTCGCCGCTCAGCACTTCGCCCCCGCCCTCGCCCATCCAGTCCGCTTCGGGTAGAACGACGGAGCGGCTGTAGGCGAGTTCGCCCCCGGCATCATTACGCACCGTTTGCACGACGCGCGCCCTGAAGGCGCCACCGTCCAGGCGCTTGAAGGTCAAATCCCCGGCGCCTTCGCCCATCGGCACCGTCGCCTCGCCGCTGCCGTCATCGGCAAGAAACGAGTCCAGCGGCTGGGAAACCATATCTTTCACCGTCACGCCCAGCCAATCGGCCAGGGTTTTATTGGCAAACAGGATGTGGCCGTCGCCGCCGGCCGAGAAAAAACCCGCCGGCAACAGGTCCAGGTAATCGGCAAGGTAGGATTCTTGTTGGCGCCGGACGGCATCAACCTCGCGATTGGACGTGATATCCTCGATCCGCCACTGCGTCCCGCCGGCGACGGCGCCCACGGACCCGGCAATGGGGCTTAGCGTCAGGCGCCGCCATTCAAGGGCGCCCGACGTGGTGGGAAAGGAAATTTCCGCCCGGCCATGGGCGCACTCCCGGGCGATACGGCGAAGGCGCTGAAATTCGGATCGAGATGTCTCCTCGCCGAGCGCCCGCTCGATCGCATCCAGGGACTGAACCCGCCCCCGGTGCCCGGTTTCGGCGGCAAAATACAACAACCGGTGGAAGGCCTGGTTAGCGAAGAGAAATTCGTCTTCTTTGTCGGTGATGAGAATGCCGTCGTTGCAATCATCGGCCGCCAAGCGCAGCAGACGGGTGACGACATTCTTCGTACCGCCGGCGCCTAACACCCAGGACAACGCAACCAGAGAGGCCAGCGCCAACCCGCTTAAAGCCACCGCATAGGTCGAGCTTTCCGCCCCCCGGAGATGCAAATAGGCGGCGAATGCGGAGAAAATCGCCGTTGCCACAATCCATAGGCCGGGGCGGACGAACAAAGAGGCCGTCTTCGGGGCTTGATCCGGTTTTTTGCCGCTAGGGTGTGTCACTGTGTGCTCCGACCTCGCCCGACCTTATATAAAGCCGACCTTATATAAAGAAAGGCAAAGGAAAAGGGCCTATTGCATCCCGGTAGAACCGGTTGCCGGTCCAAGATCGCCCCGCTGGCGCATGATGAAGCCGATGACCTCGGCCACGGCCTTGAAATGCTCTGCCGGGATTTCCTCGTCCAACTCGACACTGGCATATAGGGCGCGTGCCAGAGGCGCGTTTTCCACCAGAGGAATATCATGCGCCTTGGCGACTTCCCGGATTCTCATAGCCAGATGATCGACCCCCTTGGCAACCAGTTTCGGGGCGCGCATATCGTCCATCTTGTATTCAAGGGCAATGGAATAATGCGTCGGGTTGGTGATAACGACGTCGGCATCCGGTACGGCAGCCATCATGCGTTGCTGCGCTCGTTCCATGCGGATTTTTCGAATCCGGGCCTTGATCATCGGATCGCCTTCGGACTGCTTGTTCTCGTCTTTGACCTCCTGTTTGGACATCCGCATGTCCTTGGAGTGGGTGTATTTCTGGAAAGTAAAATCCATGAGCGAGATCACCGTCATCACGGCTACGGTGCCGACCATCAGCAGCAAGGCAATGTCATTGATGCGCTCGAGGCTCAGGTCCAAAGACATAGAAGGGATCAGGGTGATGTCGTGCAGCATCGGCAAGGCCATGGAAAACGAAACAAAGCCCACGGCCAGCAACTTCAGGATTCCTTTCAGGAATTCCATCAGCGACTTGGCCGAAAACATCTTCTTGAGACCCTTTAAGGGGGAAACCTTGGCGATATCGGGTTGAATTTTTTCGAGCGAAAACAGAAACCCGAACTGGATGACATTCGAAACAATGGCGACGATAAACATCAACAGCAGAATGGGAAACATGATCAGGCCGATTTCCTTCGCCATCCCCACCAGCAGAACCGGCATCAGGTTAAAATTGACGGTTAAGGCATCCGGACTCTCGATAAAGGGAAGAACGGTGCGGCGGATATTGTTCGCCATAAAAGGGCCAAGAGAGACAAGCGCCGCCATACCGGCGAGCAGGATCAACCAGCTTTTGATTTCCGACGATTGGGCGACATTGCCTTTTTCTCTGGCCTGGGACAGTTTTTTCGATGTCGGGTCTTCTGTTTTTGATGCGTCGTCTTCTTCTGACATAAGGGTACCCTAGAGTGCGATCATTTTGGAATTACCACCTTAAACGCCAATAGGTTAAGGCAACATGAAACTTTGATACACGTTTCCGTAATTTCTCAGGAATACCATCATAATTCCCGATAAGGTTACCATCAGCACCCAGATCTGGGCTCCGATCTGGAACGGCATACCGAAGAAAAAGACCTGCAATGTGGGCATCAGGCGGCCCAGCAGGCCGAGGCCGATGTAATAGGTCAACCCGACAATCACAACCGGCGCGGCCATCCTTAAACCCAAGGCAAAACTATCGGCAACGCGCCGACCCATGTTTTCCGCGAAATCCCCAACCGGTGGCGGCTCGCCGGGGGGGAAAAGCGAATAGCTGGCGATCACGGCCTTGAGCATGTCGTGATGCAGGTCGGTCACGAACACCATGACAATGCCCATGGTCAGCAGGAAGCTCGCGATGGTCGAACTTTGCTGCTCGGCAATGGGATCCTGGATCAGGGCATTGGCCATGGATGAAACGTAGGCGATCACCGTCCCCGCCGTTTGCAAGGCGCTAATCGCAATCCGTCCGATCGAGCCGATAAAAGCACCGATCAGAATTTCACCGAGAATCAACAGCGCCAAGGCCGGGATAGCTTGCGGGCGGACCGGCAGCCCGGCGATAAGTATCGGCGTCAAAACGAAACAGATCGCCAGCGCCAGCCCAAGACGAAGGCGGGCGGAAAAAAAGCTGGCGCTGAAACCCGGCATGACGGAAATGGCCGTTCCGACGCGTGAAAAAATCAGGAAAAAACCAAAAATATTTAAGCTAAGGAGTTCTTCGAGCATCCGGCGGCCCCGGCTAGCCCAAGGTAGCCATAAGGCCGAACAATTCCTGAGAAAACTCGACGAGCGTCGTCATCATGAAGGGCAAGAAAATAATCAAGGCGACGAAGATCACCAAAATCTTCGGCACAAAGGTCAGCGTCATTTCCTGAATGGGCGCGCGAACAGGGCTACACCGTCCACGTTCAGCAAAAAAAGGGCTTCCGCCAGGGCTATTACGAGGTCTGGC
>LFEN01000023.1 GCA_001510075.1 Alphaproteobacteria bacterium casp-alpha2 | reverse complement strand
GTTTTAACAACAGTGATCCATCAGCCCAATTGTCGATTATAAAACAGTGGGTTAAACGTTATTTAAGGTAGTTATCTGGGTCAGCCCCTAAATCAATTAGGTAATTAACTTCTTCGCTTCCGCCAGATCCTCGGCAATATCGAAAATCGTTTCCAGGCGGGCCAGTTTCAGCACCCGCATGACGGATAAACCGACCGCAACCAGGATAAAATCCTTTCCCCGTTTGCGCGCTGTCTGACAGCCCTCAAGCATGCTGGCAATTCCAGAACTATCAACCATCGACACCCCGGACAAATCGACGAGGACGCTACGGAAATCTGTAATGGCTTTGAGCATGATTTCACGAGCCTGGGCGGAATACTCCAGGTCAATTTCACCCTTCAGGGTAATGATGGCGAGTTCGCCTTCTTCGGTAATTTCGTATTCCATGATGGGGCGTGGTCCGTGCGTTAAAGGGTCTTCGGTCATTATGACCAAAACCCCGTCAAACTGTAGGGGAAATTGCCTGACGGCCGGAAGCCGTCAGCTTACAGACCAGCCAATCCGGTTTCAGGGGGTTGCTGAACCAGGGTTCGGCCCATCCTTTGTTAATACAGCTCTGGACCGTTCTGGCGCTGAATTCCTGACCTTCTGAATCGAACAAGGGAAGTTTACCGCCGCTTTGTTCGAGGCCGCGCATGAGCCATTTCAACTGTTGCTCGGAAGGCCCGTCTTTGGGGCGCTTGGGACGACGAGGCTTAATCGCTTCTTTTATAAATTTTAAAACAACGGCCATCGGAACCCCGTCTTTCTTTGCTAGTTTCTCTCTACGCGACAATATAGGGCAGTGATGCTACTGTAATTTTGATTCCCCGCCAAGAGTCTTTGAAGAACAGTTGTAAAAATCCGGAGAAATACTATGCCCCAAACCTTGATATATGTTACGGCGGGCTCAAAAGATGAGGCCACCAAAATTGGCAGGATTCTGGTCGAAAACAGGCTTTGCGCCTGCGCCAACGTGCTCCAGGGAACGACATCCATTTATCGGTGGGAAGGCGCAATCAACGAAGACGAAGAAGTGTCTTTGTTGCTGAAAACCCGCGAAGACCTTGTCGAACAAGTAGTCGAAAAAGTCCGGGAATTTCACAGTTACGATTGCCCGTGCGTCGTTTCAATTCCCATTACCGGCGGCAATCCGGCGTTTCTGGATTGGATCGACGCGCAAACAAAGTCCTAGAATATAACCGTCGCCACCGCCTGGGCCGCAATGCCTTCGCCGCGTCCGGTAAAGCCCAGCCGTTCCGTCGTCGTCGCCTTGACGCCGATGCGGGCTTCGGCAATCTCCAGAATTTGAGCAATTCTTTTTCGCATGGCGTCACGGTGCGGGCCGATTTTCGGCGCCTCGCAAATCAAGGTCACGTCCAGGTTCGAAATCCGCCCGCCGCCGTCCTTGACCAGCTCGCCCGCATGGCGAAGAAAAACATCAGACGCGACGCCTTTCCATTGCGGGTCCGTCGGCGGAAAGTGGCTGCCGATATCGCCGGCCCCGATGGCGCCCAAAATGGCGTCGGTCAGGGCGTGCAGGCCGACATCGGCGTCCGAATGGCCTTCCAGGCCATGATCATGGGCGATATTGATCCCACACAACATGACCTGATTGCCGTCGGCGAAGCGGTGGACATCAAAGCCCATGCCGGTACGGACGTCGCCGGCGCCAAAAAACAGCTCGGCGCGGCCAAGATCGCCGGGCTGCGTCACTTTGAAATTTTCTTCCGCGCCCTCAACCATGGCAACGACCAGCCCGGCCCGTTCGGCGACGGCGGCGTCGTCGGTCAATTCCTCGCCTTCCATCTGGCGGTGGGCGTTTAAGATATCGGCGAAGCGGAATCCCTGCGGCGTTTGCGCCCGCCAAAGTCCCTGGCGCTCGAACGTCCCGGAAATAGTTTTGCCGTCACCACGTTTCAAGGTGTCGGCGACGGCAAGGGCAGGGATGGCGCCGGGGGCGTCTTCCAGCGCCGCCAGGACCCGAGAGATGACTGCCCCCGACAACAACGGCCGGGCGGCATCGTGGATCAACACTTTATCGGGCTTGTCGGCGACCAGGCTTTCCAGCCCCCGGAAGACGGAAACCTGTCGCTGAGCGCCGCCGATGACGGGGTCGGGCAGGTTCAGGCCCCGGGCGGCATCTTGATAGAGGTCCCAGTGATTGGGATGGATCACCGCCTTGACGGCGGTGACTTCCGGATGGGAAAGAAAGGCCAGCAACGAGCGGCGCATCACCGGCAGGCCAGCCAGCAAACTATACTGCTTCGGCAACTCACCCCCGAAACGACGGCCTTCGCCGGCCCCGACCACCAGTGCGACTGTTCCGCTCATGAATATTTATTTCCTCGGTTTCCCTTGGGGTTTTCTATGTAATGCTATGCGGAGCGCAATTTAGATGCCCTCAAAGGTCTTGCCAAGGGGGGCCACTGGCGCGAAGGTGCGTTGAACAATCAAGGGTACCCACATTCCATGCCCGAACAAATGCTTTTCAGCCTATCGGCCATTATTGCGCTGTTGCCGGCTTCGTTTCTGCCGTTGCGCCGGGACCACCGGGCTGACGTCGTTTACTGGCTTGTCCTGGCCGTGGCGGTAGCCGGGCCGATGAACTGGGTGCTGGCGTCCATGGCCGGTTCCTGGCGCACGGACCTGACGATGACGTTATGGATCACCGTTGCCGCCTCGATGGCTGCCTTTTGCCTCATCACCGTGCTGATGCGGGAAAGCTGGCGGCTCACGCCCTTGCTCACGGCCTACATGGCGGTGCTCGGCATCCTCGCCACCATCTGGGCGCAAGCCCCACAAAAACCCCTGGATTTGGCCGGTCTCAGCGGATGGGTCGGCATCCATATCGCCGTATCGGTGGCCACCTATGCGCTGGTGACCATTGCCGCCGTGGCGGCGTTGGGTGCCTTTCTTCAAGAAAGAGCGTTAAAAAACAAACACCCCACCGCCCTGACCCGGCTTCTGCCTTCGGTCGCCGATTGCGAAACCCTGCTGGTGCGGCTTTTGGTGCTCGGCGAAATCGTTCTGGGAATCGGGTTGGCGACGGGCATGGCGCTGCAATACGGCGAGTCGGGAACTCTCCTCGTTGCCGATCACAAAACGATTTTGACCATCACAACTTTTGCCGTCATCGGTGTGCTGCTGATCGCCCATTTCAAGACCGGGCTTCGCGGACGCCGGGCGGCGAGGGTAGTGCTGTTGGCCTATTTGTTGCTGACGCTCGGATATCCGGGGGTCAAGTTCGTCACCGATGTGGTGCTTAGCTAGAGTCCCCAGAGTCCGATGTCGCTTTTTTGCACGGGTTTTAAGCAAAAACTCCCATCAAAGCATTGATATATCCGTAGAATTTGCCTAATAAACAGGCACGCAAACAAAGCCAAAAGACTTATGTCACTGAAAATCGGCAACGTCAGCCTGGATGGCCCCGTAATCCTGGCCCCAATGTCGGGGGTTACCGACATGCCCTTCCGCCGCTTGGTCAAGCGTTGCGGGGTGGGTCTGGTCGTGTCCGAGATGATCGCGTCAAAGGCGATGATCTATGCCGCCAAAAAGACCATGAAAATGGCCACCCATTGCGCCGACGAACACCCGATGTCGGTGCAACTGGCCGGCTGTGAGCCTGATATCGTTGCCGAAGCCGCCCGCCTTAACGAAGCCCGCGGGGCCTCGTTGATCGACCTCAACCTCGGTTGTCCGGTAAAAAAAGTAACCAGCGGCGACGCCGGGTCGGCGCTGATGCGCGACGTTGACCTGGCCCGACGGATTTTCGACGCCACCGTGGCGGCGGTGAATATTCCGGTAACGGTGAAAATGCGCACCGGCTGGGACGATGCCAGCCGCAATGCGCCGGCGCTGGCCCGCATCGCCGAAGCCAGCGGCATCAAGGCAATCTCCGTCCACGGCCGCACCCGGTGTCAGTTCTACAAGGGCCAGGCCGATTGGCATTTCATCCGCGAAGTAAAACAGGCAGTTTCCATTCCGGTGTTCTGTAACGGCGATATCACCACCCTGGACGACGCCGAAGACGCCCTCAAGGCGTCGGGCTGTGATGGCATCCTCATCGGCCGGGGAACCTATGGCAAGCCATGGTTCCCAAACCAGGTCCAGCACTTCCTGGCGACCGGCGAACGCTTGGCCGAGCCGCCATTGGCAGAGCAGCTTGGCATAATCCTGGAACACTATGAAGCCATGCTTGAACATTACGGCGTTTTGCCGGGACTCAAAATCGCCCGCAAACATCTGGGTTGGTATTCCAAGGGCCTGCCCGGTTCAGCCGAGTTCCGTTCCCGCGTCCTGCGCGCCGAAGATCCGCAAACGGTCAAGGCCATGTTGCGGGAATACTATCAACCGATCATCGAACAACGGGCGGCGGCGTGATGGGCAAACGCGTTGTCGCACTGCATGAAAAGACCATCGGAACGGAAGTTTCCGCCGACGCCATCCTCGATGCGCTGGCCACGGCGATCTTCGTCGTCGATCCTGCGAACACCATTGTTCACGTCAATATCGCCACCGAACATTTCCTCCAGGGCGGCGCCAAATACCTGAAGGGCAAGCCGCTCGGCCATTGGCTGCCGTTGGACAATCCCCTGTTTTCGCTGATTGAACAGGTTCGCCAGAAAGGTCTGGTCGTTTCCGAATACGGCGTCACCCTTGAATCGCCCCGCATCGGGCGGCACTTCGTCAATGTTCAGGCCATCCCCCTTGCTGACAATCCGTTGTTCGTCATAGTCAGCCTGCAACCCCGTTCCATTGCCGATACAATCGACCGTCAGCTTAACCACCGGGGTGCTGCCCGTTCGGTCACCGCCATGGCTTCCATGCTGGCGCACGAAGTCAAAAACCCGTTATCCGGAATTCGTGGCGCGGCGCAGTTGCTCGAACAAAACTCGACGCCCGAAGATCGCAACCTGACGACACTGATCCGCGAAGAAGCGGACCGGATCTGTCACCTTGTCGATCGCATGGAAGTTTTTTCCGACGCCGGCCCCCTCAAAAGCGATGCCGTCAATATTCATCAGGTGCTGGACCGGGTTATGCAACTGGCGAAAAACGGGTTCGGCAAACATCTGCGCTACGTGACCATTTTCGATCCCTCGCTGCCGCCCGTTCTGGGCCATCGCGATCAACTGGTGCAGGTATTTCTGAATCTGGTCAAAAACGCGGCCGAGGCGGCGCCCAAGAATGGCGGCGAAATCATTCTTGAAACATCCTATCAACAAGGCGTCCGGTTTGCCGTTATGGGAAGTGAATCGCGCATGCATCTGCCGCTTCGCATCAGCGTCAAGGATAATGGCGACGGAATTCCCGAAGATATCAAAAGCTTTCTGTTTGACCCCTTTGTCACCTCGAAGCCACAGGGCAGCGGCCTGGGGCTGGCCCTGGTGGCAAAAATCATCGGTGACCATGGCGGCGTCATCGAATGCGAAAGCGAACCCAAACACACGGAATTCCGGGTCATGCTGCCCATGGCCGAAGGCCAAGGCGACCCAACGCAGGAGGAATCCGCCTGATGGCCGCAGCAACCGTTCTTGTCGCCGATGATGATGGCGCCATTCGCACCGTCGTCAGCCAGGCCCTCAGCCGGGCCGGCTATGAAGTGCGCACCACCGGTAACGCGGCGACGCTGTGGCGATGGGTCAGTGATGGCGACGGCGATATCGTCATTACCGATGTCGTCATGCCGGACGAAAACGGGCTCGATCTGATCCCCCGTATCCTGGGTGTCCGTCCGCAACTTCGGATCATCGTCATGAGCGCCCAAAACACCCTGCTTACCGCCGTCAAGGCGACGGAGCGGGGGGCCTTTGAATATCTGCCCAAGCCCTTCGACATCAACGAGTTGGTGGCGGTTGTACGGCGCGGCCTGGAAACGCCGCGCTCCGCCAATGATGCCATGAGAGAAGCCGAAGCCGGGGAAACCCTGCCCCTAATCGGTCGTTCCCCGGTGATGCAGGAAATCTACCGGACCCTGGCCCGGTTGATGGGAACGGATTTGTCCGTGACCATCAGCGGCGAGTCTGGCACCGGCAAGGAATTGGTGGCCCGCGCGCTGCACGATTACGGCAAACGAAAAAACAGCCCCTTTGTCGCCATCAACATGGCCGCGATCCCCAAGGAATTGATCGAAAGCGAGCTTTTCGGCCATGAAAAAGGCGCCTTCACCGGCGCCGTCCAACGCAGCGCCGGGCGTTTCGAGCAAGCCGAAGGAGGCACGCTGTTCCTGGATGAAATCGGTGACATGCCGGCGGACGCCCAGACCCGGCTGCTCAGGGTCCTGCAGGAAGGTGAATACACCACCGTCGGTGGGCGTGCCCCGATCAAGGCCGATGTAAGGATCATCGCCGCCACCCATCGCGACCTGAAGCAACTGATCCGCCAGGGCTTGTTCCGCGAAGATTTGTATTTCCGTCTCAACGTGGTGCCGATCCGCCTGCCGCCGTTGCGCGAGCGCTCCCAGGACATACCCGAACTCGTCAGTTCCTTCCTGGCAGCGGCCGCCGAAGAGGGATTGCCCTGGAAAATTATCGATACCGCCGCCATGGATAGGCTGAAAAGCCAACACTGGCCCGGCAATGTCCGTGAGCTGAAAAACCTGATCCAGCGGCTGGCTGCGCTCTATTCGCAGGAAGTCATTTCGCTGGAGGATATTGAGAAGGAGTTGGCCGATGCCACATCACCTTCGCCCGAAGATGAAGAAAAAGGCTTGGCCCAAACGGTGGAACAGCGGCTTTCGACCTATTTCTCAGCCCATGACGGCGGCCTGCCGGCGCCGGGCCTGTACCAGCGCGTCCTCAGGGAAGTCGAACGCCCCCTGATCATGTTGACGTTGCGCGCTACGCGGGGGAACCAGATAAAAGCGGCGGAGGTTTTGGGCCTCAACCGCAATACCCTTCGCAAGAAAATTCTTGATCTGGCTATTCCCGTCGTCAGGGGAGCAAAATGATCGGCTCATTATCGATTTTTGAAAACCTTCCCGACTGGGCAAAATCGGCCAGCGTTACCCGGAAATTTGCTTACGTCCTGGTCTTCGCCGCCTTGGTTTCAGGGATCGCCACCATCGCCACCATGGCCGACGGAACGTCTTCCATTACGGAAATCAAGACGATCCTCAACCTTCTTTATATCGACGGGATTTTGTTGCTGCTGCTGGGGCTGCTGGTAGCCAAACGATTGGTCACGGTTTGGCAGGAAAAACGACGCGGCCAGGCCGGCGCCGGACTACACGTTCGCCTGGTCATGTTATTCGGTCTGGTGGCGGTAACGCCGGCTATCCTGGTCGCCGTTTTTTCGGCGCTTTTTATCAATTACGGTGTTCAGGCATGGTTTTCGGACCGAATTCAGGCCGCCGTCAACCAGTCCGCCGAGGTTGCCCAGGCCTATCTGCAGGAACACCGGAAAAATATTTATGCCGATGCCTTTGCTATCGCCAGCGACCTCGGCCTGAACGCACCCTTGTTGGGCGGCAACCCGGTACGATTTAAT
Organism: Alphaproteobacteria bacterium casp-alpha2; assembly: GCA_001510075.1. GTDB lineage: Bacteria > Pseudomonadota > Alphaproteobacteria > Rhodospirillales > Casp-alpha2 > Casp-alpha2. The sequence goes on along the minus strand of LFEN01000023.1, from coordinate 14,420 downwards.
CAAACTTTGTCCCAACACGCCGCCGCCCGATCGCTGTCGGAAGTTCTGGTTATCAATCGCAGCGGTCAGGTCATGGCCCGCTCCGAACTCAGCCTGACCGTTTTTGCCAAACACATCACGAAAGAGGTTTTCGAGAAAGCCAGCCGCGGGGAAATAACCGTGTTGAGCGGAGAGCAGGAAGACAGAATTCGCGCCATCGTCCGGCTGCAAAGCTTCGTCGATGCCTTCCTGGTGGTGGAACGGTTCGTCGATCCGAAGGTCGTCAAACATATCAAACTGATCGAACGCGCCTATACCCGTTACAAAGCCATTCAAAAAGAAATGGGCGGAATTAAAATCAGCTTTGTGATGATTTTCGTCGTCGTCGCGGTGCTTTTGCTATTGGTCGCGATCTGGATCGGATTGACGGTTTCCACGCAATTGGCAACGCCGATCAGCTCGTTGATCTCGGCCGCCGAAAAAATCAGTAACGGCGACCTCAGCGTCCGTGTCGATACCACCAACAGCCCCGATGAAATCAGCGCACTCAGCCGCGCCTTCAACACCATGACCAGCCAGTTGAAAAATACCCAGGAAGGCCTGATGGACGCCAACCGGCAATTGGATGAACGCCGGCGCTTTACGGAGACGGTGCTTGCCGGTGTATCCGCCGGCGTCATCGGCCTGGACAGCGAGGGCAACATTCATCTCCCCAACCGCTCGGCATCCGAGCTTTTGGGCAAAAACCTGGAAGAACATTTAGGCCATAACCTTGCCGTCGCCGTCCCGGAAATGGCTGATCTGCTTGCACAAATCCTGGAAAGACCGGTCAAGCCGCATCAGGTGGAAATCAGGATCGGCCGGGACGGGCAGTTCCATACGCTGATGGTCACCATCGCGGCCGAGCGATTGAACAACGTAATTATCGGTTATGTCGTAACCTTTGACGACGTGACTGAGCTGTTTTCCGCCCAACGCAAGGCGGCCTGGGCCGATGTCGCCCAGCGCATTGCCCATGAAATAAAAAACCCCCTGACGCCGATCCAGCTTTCCGCTGAACGCCTGAAACGGAAATACTTAGGCGAAATAAAAAGCGATCCGGAAACGTTTGCCAGTTGCACGGATACCATTGTCCGCCAAGTCGAGGACCTGCACCGCATGGTCGATGAGTTCTCATCCTTCGCCAGAATGCCGCAACTGTCCCTCGGCGACGAAAACCTTTCTGAAATTTGCCGGGGGGCCGTTTCCCTGGAACGCAACCGCCATCCGGAGATCATCTACGAAGACGGCTTGCCGAAAGAAGACGTGCGTCTTTATTGCGATCACCGCCAAGTTTCCCGCGCCGTTACCAATCTGATGAAAAACGCTGCCGAGGCCATTACCGGCAAAAATAAGGAACAAGAGAGCCCCGATGAAAAAGGCACTATCCGTATCTCTCTTGAAATCATTCGAAAAGGTGGCAAACGCGAAGATAGTAGCCAGGGCACCGTTTGCGTTATCATTGAGGACAACGGCCGGGGCCTTCCCGTCAAGGGCCGCGAACAATTGACCGAACCCTATATGACGACCCGGACAAAAGGCACGGGCTTGGGCTTGGCCATCGTCAAAAAAATCATGGAAGACCATAACGGTCTTTTGGTCCTTGAAGACCGGCAAAAGGGTGGTGCGCGTGTTAAAATGATTTTCCCGCCGATGGAACGCCTGGCCGAAAATGGGGATAAGGTTAATAACGAGGATGATGCAATGAAGGTTGCGACCGGCTTGTTGACCGGCGGAACCTGAAATTAGAGAACCATGGCAAACGAAATTCTCATTGTTGACGACGAAACCGACATTCGTGTTCTGACGGCTGGTATTCTTGAGGACGAGGGATACCAGACTCGTGAGGCCGCCAACAGCGCCGAAGCCCTGGCCGCCGCCGATGCCAGACGCCCCAACCTGGTATTACTGGATATCTGGCTCCAGGACAGCGAACTGGATGGATTGGGGATTCTCAAGGAACTCAGAGTCGATCATCCGGATATCCCCGTTTTGATGATGAGCGGTCACGGCACCATTGAAACCGCCGTCAACGCCATCAAGGACGGGGCTTATGATTTTATTGAAAAACCCTTCAAGGCGGATCGCTTGCTTTTGTTGGTCGAGCGCGCCATCGAAGCGCAGCGGTTACGCCGGGAAAACGAGGAGCTGCGGATTCGTGCCGGCACCGAACGCGACCTTGTCGGCCAATCCCAGATCATCCGCGAGGTACGCCAATCCATCGAACGCGTGGCCCAGACCAACAGCCGGGTCCTGATTACGGGTCCTGCGGGTTCCGGAAAGGAAGTCGTCGCCCGCACATTACATGCCCAATCACGCCGCGCCGATGGCCCCTTCGTCGTCGTAAATTGCGCCACCATGTTGCCCGAGCGGATGGAAATCGAACTGTTCGGGACGCAAAATCCCGACCCCGGAAGCGATACCCCCCAGAAAGTCGGCACCTTTGAAGCCGCCCATAACGGCACCCTGTTTTTAGATGAAGTATCCGACATGCCGCTGGAAACCCAGGGCAAGATCGTGCGCGTACTGCAAGAACAGATATTCGAGCGGGTCGGCGGCAATACGCGGGTCGAAGTCGATGTCCGCGTGGTTGCGGCTTCAACAGTGGACCTGCAAGACGAAATCAATGCCGGTCGTTTCCGTGAAGACCTTTTTTACCGGCTTAACGTCGTTCCTTTGGAGGTGCCGTCGTTGAAGCAACGCTCCGAGGACATCCCGTTTTTATCCCAGCATTTCATGGAACACGCGGCCAGGGCAACGGGCCAAGCATCGCGCGCCATCAGCGCCGATGCGCTGGCCGTTTTGCGGTCCTATTCCTGGCCCGGCAATGTCAGGGAGCTGAAAAACGTCATCGAACGATTATTGATTATGGCCGATGATGACCCGTCTAAATCAATCGGCGTCGATATCCTGCCTCCGGAAATCAACGCCAACGCGCCCGTTGCCGGCAATCTCGATTCCAAAGTCGAAATAATGGGCTTGCCGTTGCGGGGCGCGCGTGAAATTTTCGAGCGAGAATACCTGATCGCGCAAGTCACACGGTTTGGCGGCAATATATCGAAAACAGCCGAATTCATCGGCATGGAACGCTCGGCGCTTCATCGCAAGCTCAAGTCGCTTGGGGTGAGAAGCGAAGACAGGCAATAACGGAAAAGCGGGTAGGGCTTAAAACTATGAAAGTCATCGTCTGCGGCGCCGGCCAGGTCGGCTTCAACATTGCTCGCCATTTGGCCCTGGAGAACAATGACGTCACCGTCATCGACCGCGCGCCCGAACTGGTGCGCCGGGTCAACGACACCCTGGACGCCAAAGGCATTGTCGGGCATGCATCTGATCCGGAAGTCCTTGAGCGGGCAGGCATCGAAACCGCCGACATGATTATCGCCGTAACCCATACGGACGAAGTCAACATGGTCGCCTGCCAGGTCGCCCATTCATTGTTCGATGTGCCGACCAAGATCGCGCGCGTGCGCCAGCAAAGCTATTTGCAGCCCATTTACGCCAACCTGTTTTCCCGCGACAACATGTCCATCGACGTCATTATCTCGCCGGAGATCGAGGTCGCGCGCGCGGTGACGCGGCGTCTTCAGGTGCCCGGCGCCTTTGAAATGATCCCCTTGGTTGACGGCAAGGTAAAACTGATTGGCGTGCGCTGCGAAGACACATGCCCGTTGGTCAACACGCCGCTACGCCAATTGACACAGCTTTTCCCCGACCTCAACATCGTCATTGTCGGCCTGATGCGGAACGGCACCCCTCTGGTGCCCTCGTCGGACGACCAAATGTTGCCCGGCGACGAGGTTTATTTCGTCGTCGACAGCGAACAGGTCCTCCGCGCCATGGCCGCCTTCGGGCACGAAGAGCCGGAAGCCAGACGCCTGTTGATTTTCGGCGGCGGCAATATCGGACTTTTCCTGGCCCAGGAAATCGAAAAGGAACACAGCTGGGTAAAAGCAAAAATCATCGAGTCAAACAAGCAACGGGCGGAGCATATCTCCGGATTTTTGGAAAACACCATGGTCCTGAACGGTGACGTTCTTGATCCGGAGGTTTTGGATGAAGCAAACATCAGCGCCACGGATACCGTCGTCGCCGTCACCAACGACGACGAAACCAACATTCTGGCGTCGCTGCTGGCCAAGCAACGCGGCTGCAAGCGGGCGATTACCCTGATCAATTCAGGGACCTACGAACCCTTGATCAATTCCCTTGGCATTGATGTCGTAGTCAGCCCCCGAAACATTACAGTTTCGACGATCCTGCAATACGTTCGCCGGGGCCGTATTCATTCCGTCCATACGCTCCGCGAAGGCTTCGGCGAACTGATCGAGGCCGAGGCCCTGGAAACGTCAGAGCTGGTCGGCACCCCGTTGAGAGAGGTCAAGCTTCCGGCCGGGGTCATGCTGGGCGCCATTGTCCGCGACGGCGAAATGATCTGCCCCGAAGGGTCAACCGTCGTTCAGGCAAAAGATAGAGTGGTCCTGTTCGCCGCCGAAGACGTTATCCGCAAGGTCGAGAAAATGTTCTCCGTGCAGTTGGAGTATTTTTAGAGATGTCGAGGATCGCCTACGTCAACGGGATGTATGTCCCCCACCATGAAGCCTGCGTTCATATCGAAGACCGGGGCTATCAATTTGCCGATGGTGTGTACGAAGTATTTGCGCTTCACCAGGGAAAATTGGTCGGGGAAAAGGGACACATGGAGCGATTGGCTCATTCCCTGGCAGAGCTTCGCATCGACTGGCCGGTGTCGCGCCGCGCGCTGGCAGTGATCATTGCCCAAGTCGCCCGCCGCAATCATGTTCGCGATGGCTTGGTCTATCTGCAAATTACCCGGGGGGTCGCGCGGCGCGATCACTCATTTCCTGAAGACAGCGAAAGCGCCCTGGTGCTGACGGCCCGAAGGGCGCCGCCATTAGACAAGGAAGCCCTGCGCCAAGGGGTCGACGTTATTACCATTCCCGACATTCGTTGGAAGCGTCACGACATCAAGTCCGTTTCCCTGTTGCCGAATATTTTGGGCAAGCAGCAGGCGCGCGAAGCCGGTGCCTATGAAGCCTGGATGGTCAACGACGACGCCATGGTCACCGAAGGAACGTCGAGCAATGCCTGGATCGTTACCAAGGACGGCGCACTTGTTACACACAATGCATCGCATGCCATTCTCAACGGCATCACCCGGCTTTCGGTGCTGGAGGCGGCAGCCGAAGCGGGGCTGGGCTTCGAGGAACGGCCGTTTTCCGTCGATGAGGCCATGCAGGCCAAAGAAGCCTTCGTCACCAGTTCGACATCCCACGTCAAAGCCGTCACCAAAATCGACGGCCAATCGGTTGGCAACGGCCACGTCGGCGAGCTGACCAGCCGATTGCTCGACCTTTACGTCGATTTCATCGAAGCCAAGGGTGGACCGCAAAACACCGGCGCCTGGAATTAAATGACCGCCTCCCCCCAGCTCGGCAAACCCAAAGCCATCCTGTTTGACTGGGATAACACCCTGGTCGATACCTGGCCGACCATTCTGGACGCCCTCAACACCACATTCACCGCCTACAAGCTGCCCCATTGGACCATGCAAGAAGCCCGCGTTCGGGTGCGCAAATCCCTTCGCGACAGTTTTCCCGAACTTTTCGGAGACAAATGGGAACAAGCGGGCGATGTGTTTTACCGGCGCTATAGAGAAATCCATGTTGAAAAGCTTGAACCCCTGAAAGGTGCCGGGGAAATGCTGCAATCCCTGTCAGGCGCGGGCATTCATTTGGCTGTCATCAGCAACAAGAAAGGTGAATTCCTGCGCCTTGAATCCGGGCATCTGGGATGGGACGGTTTTTTCGCCACCCTCATCGGCGCCACGGACGCCAAAAAAGACAAACCGGCGACGGAACCGGTCGATATGGCCCTATCGCGCATTGGTATCGAAAGAGGCCCCGATGTCTGGTTTGCAGGCGACGCAGACATTGATCTGGAATGCGCCCATAACGCCGGACTGACCCCGGTGCTGGTCCGCACAGAAGCACCCACCGAGGAAGAAATGGCCGACCACCCGCCCTTACACCACTTCCAGGGCTGCGAGGCACTTTGCAAGTTTGTAAATTGTATGTAAGCTAATTTGCGAATTTAGGAACTCCCTGAAAAAGACCTCAGGGGGCCAAGGGGAAACAAGCTAACTAATTGATAAACGGGGAGAAACTCGCGATCTGTCCCCTGATCGACCGGGTTCAATAAAATAAAGGGGGTGGCAATAATGTCGTCCGAAAAGACCCAAAACGTCCAAGACGTATTTCTGAATTACATTCGGAAACAAAAAACGCCGGTGACTATTTTTCTTGTTAACGGCGTAAAACTACAGGGAATTGTCACCTGGTTTGATAACTTTTCGGTGCTGTTGCGCCGGGATGGCCACACCCAGCTTGTTTATAAGCATGCCATTTCGACGGTGATGCCTTACATACCGGTGCAACTGTTTGACCCTGGAAAAGACGACGAAGGGGAAGATGGTGGGGAAAGCGACGGGGAAGAAGCCGACGAATAAGCGGCCAAACCGTTGACGAGTCCTGAATTCCCTGAAAAAAGCACCGCCGGTCGGAACCGGACCGCCAATGATGGCGGCGGTGAAACCTGTCTGGTTATCCACCCCCGACTGAAATCCTCTGCCGGCGGCAGAGAGGAATCCTTGTTATCCGAAGCCGGCGGATTGGCCGAAGCCATCAATCTGGAGGTCGTCCATGCCGAGGTCGTTCCCCTGCAGCGTCGCAACCCATCGACTTTGTTCGGCTCCGGGGCCGTCAAGCGCTTGGGCGAGATCATCAAGCGAGGAGGGGCTGGCGAGGGCCACGTTGATGTTTGCGTTGTTGATGCGCCGCTGAGCCCGGTTCAACAACGCAATCTGGAACGGGACTGGGAATGCAAGGTCATCGACCGGACGGGCTTGATCCTTGAGATTTTCGGCGCCCGCGCCCGCACCCGCGAAGGCCGCCTGCAGGTCGAACTGGCGGCGCTCAGTTACCAGCGCAGCCGCCTGGTCCGAAGCTGGACCCACCTGGAAAGGCAACGCGGCGGGGCTGGCTTCATGGGTGGGCCGGGCGAAACACAGATCGAAACCGATCGCCGCCTGATCGGAAAGCGGATTACGCGGCTGAAAAAAGACTTAGGCGAGGTTAAACGCACCCGCCAACTACACCGCAAGGCCCGTAAAAAAGTTCCTTACCCCGTTGTCGCCCTGGTCGGCTACACCAACGCCGGGAAATCAACTTTGTTCAACCGCCTGACCAAGGCAAAGGTCAAAACCGAAGACCAACTGTTCGCTACCCTTGATCCGACCATGCGGGGCCTGAAGACAGCGTCGGGCCGCATGGTCATCCTGTCTGACACCGTCGGCTTTATCTCCCAGCTACCGACCGAACTGGTCAACGCTTTTCACGCGACCCTGGAAGAAGTCGTGGAAGCGGATATCATCGTTCATGTCCGCGACGCCGCCCATGCAGATACGGAATCCCAAAAAGAAGATGTTTTGCAGGTCTTGAAGGAATTGGGCCTGGGCGATGCGGTCGAGGAATCGCTGATTGAAGTCCTCAACAAGATCGATCTTTTGGATACGCAGGAACGAGACGCCTTGGCCAATCGTACCCATCGCAGCAATATTCCCGCCATCCCCCTTTCCGCGGTAACCGGGGAGGGGTGCGAACGCCTGACCGCCGCCATCGACGAAAAAAATACCGAAAGTTTCAAGGTTCACGAGGTTTCCCTGCTCCATGGTGAAGGCGCAAAGCTAGCGTGGCTTTACGATCACGGCGAAATCTTTGATCGCCGGGATGACGAAGAGGGCATATTCCTCAAGGTCCGCATCGACGACGCCAACTGGGCGCGGTTCCAGCAACAATTAGACTGAGTCAGGGATCAAGGCTTTCGGCTTTTCTTTTTCGTCGGCTCGCAAAATCCCCTATGTAAGGCTGCCAAGACTTGTTCAGCCTCTTCAGAAGCCAGCGAATAATAAATCGTCTGCTTGTCGCGCCGGCCCGTAACCAAGCCGTCTTTACGCAACAAAGACAGTTGCTGCGAGGCGGCGGCATGGCGCAAGCCCAACAAACCTGCCAGCGCGCCAACGGTTTTTTCCCCTTCCAAAAGATGACAAAGGATCAACAACCGGTTTCTGCTTGCCAGCGCCTTCAACAGGTTCGTCGCCCGATCGGCGGTTTTATGCATGCTCTTTAAATTCATACTTGCATACATTAAAGTATACAGATATAATAATCAATAAAAATAATATTTGCCCATTCACAGCAGGGGCTTTTCGTCAGGGGTTTTTATGAATTGGAGGATAAAGAAATGAAATCACTGACAGTAATGGTTATGGCCCTGGTAATGGGGTTATCGTCCCTGTCGGCTCAGGCCGCACCAAAACAGGCCCCCTTCGGGGACAAGGTCAGCCCGGCGATTACCTATTACAACCGCGCAACGCCTTTTGTCGCCACGGCTGGCGTCCTTAAACCCGGCGCCGCCGCCGAACTAAAGAAGCTTGGCTTTAAAACCATTCTTGACCTTCGCGGCCCCAAGGAAGGCGTCGCAAAAGTGAAATCGCTTTTGGAAGGTGCGGGCCTGAGCTTTCTCAACATTCCCGTAGTGACCCGGGCACCGACTCTTGAACAGGTGAAACAGTTCACGGTGATCGTCGAGGATAAAAGTAATTATCCGCTGCTGGTTTATTGCAAATCAGCCAATCGAGTAGGCGCATTATGGGCAATGTATCGAGCGGCCAAGGGCGCTCCCGGTGAAGTTGCCATTGAAGAGGGAAGGACAACAGGCCTGAAAGCAAGTCGTGAAGGCGCCGTCAGGAAATTGTTGGGTCTTGCGCCCATGACGAAGCCGGACGGACGCTAAAAAACCCACCAAACCCGGCCGGGATGTCCGGTCGGGTTATTTGTCGAGATTAATCGTGTCCCTGACGATGTAGCGTGGCCGGCCCCGAACGTCCTTGTACGTGCGCCCGACATAGATGCCGACGAAGCCTAGGGATCCCATCAGCGAGCCCCAAAGCAGCAACACGAAAGGCACCCAGCCATCGCCACCGAAAATTCCAATCCACGATAGCAGAATCCAGAGCAGGGACCCCGCCACCGTTAAGCCGCCGGCCAGCAAAATCAGAAAAATCGGCGCCATGGATACAGACGTCAAACCCGAAATAAAGGTCTTATAGGGGTTGAGGCTGTTGAAAAGGGAAAAATGGGCCTCCCCCGCGGCACGGGCATCGCGTTGATAATAAACCGGTTCTTGCCGCCCGCCCAGCCAGGGGATCAGGCCGCGCGTATAGGGGTCCATTTCCCCAAATTCCAGCAATTGATCGCACTTCTTTCGGTTCAACAGGCGGAAATCCCCGGCATTGACCGGAAGGTCAACTTCCGAAGAGGCATTAATCGCCCGATAGGCCATGCGCGTAATCCACATTTTTAATGGGCTTTCGCCTTCGCGTTTGGTGCGAACGGTGTAGACCACATCGGCCCCGTCTTTCCATTTTGCGATCAGTTCGGGGATAACTTCGGGCGGGTCTTGCAGGTCCGAATCCATATAGACGATGGCATCCCCGGACGCATAGGCCATTCCCGCCATCACACACTCCGAAACACCAAACCGCCGCGCCATGTTGACGACCTTGATTTTATTGTTCTTGGCCGCCGCTTTCTTGAGAAGGGCATAAGACCCGTCCGTGGAATCGTCGTTGACGAATACCAACTCGTAATCGACCGGCTGCTTGGAGAAAACGGCGCCCAGCCGGCTAATCAATTCCGGCAGCACGTCATCTTCGTTGCGAAAGGACAGAACAACGGAAACCAGCGCCTTTTTAGGCGTCGATTTCTTTTTCGCCTGCATGATTTTCTTCGCCATAAAATTCCTTCAAGGATAGACGTTAGCGAAAGGTCTATCTGTTTTCCAGCCCCGCCGGCTCGTAGACGACGATCTTGGAGCCGACCTCGTCGATAGAAAAATTGACCCTGACCAAGCCCTTCAGCTTTTCGGCAACGGCCGCCTGCTTTTCCGGTTCGACAAACAACAACATGAACCCGCCGCCGCCCGCACCAAGCAATTTACCGCCAATGGCGCCGGCGCTTCGCGCCGCGTCGAATATTTCATCTATTTCCGGCGTCGAAACCGCGTCTGCCAATTCCCGCTTCAACAACCATGATTTGTGAAGCAGTTCTCCTACTTCGCGGATCGGCTTGCCTTCGCCCTTGAGCACGGCCAAGGCTTCATCAACAAAGCCGACCATGGTTTCCAGGTGCTTTTGGCGTTGGTCTATATTGTCGATCTGTTTTTTGGCGATTTCCGGCGCGAAACGGGAAAACCCGGTAAAAAACAGCATCAAATGACCAAGCAGTTCATCCTGTCGCGCCGGGGAAATTCCGGCGGGTTCAACCTCGAAACCGCCGTCCTTCTTGAAACTGATGCGGTTGATCCCGCCATAAGCGGCCCAAACCTGATCTTGCGAGCCGACATGCTCCTTGATCACTTCTTGTTCGATGCGAATCGCTTCGCGGGCCAGGGTATCCTTATCCACCTCCTTGCCGTTCAGCGATGAAAGCGCATTCAGTAATCCGACCGTAAAGGAAGATGAAGACCCCAAACCCGAGCGCGCCGGCAAATCGCCGTCGTGGTGAATTTCCAGGCCGATATCAACCCCCTGGTCGTTCAGCACGCCCCTGACGGCGGGGTGCTCGATGTCGTCAATGCGGTTGACCGATTCGACCTTGGAATAAACGATCCGGTGACGGTATTCGAAAAACGGCGGCAGCGGCCTGACGGAGATATAACAATACTTGTTGATGGCGAACCCGAATACGGCGCCGCCGTGCTGGCGGTACCACTTGGGATAATCCGAGCCGCCACCGAACAGCGAAACCCGAAAAGGGGTGCGGCTGATGATCATTGCGCCGCGACCGTTGCTTCGAGGATTTTACGTTTCAGCCGGTGCGCCGCCATTTCTTCGATGTGTTTGCGGGTTTCCCAACCGAAAGATTGCGTCACCATATCGAGATAACGTGAGTTGGAAAAATACGCATGAAAGGCGTCATCCCTGAAGCGCAGGACCTCTGCGGCGGAAACGTGATCGGTCGGCAGCGGCTGACAGTCGTAGCTATGCTGGGAATACCCGGACCAATGGTTAGGCAGGGGAAGCTCCTTCAATACCGCCTCGGTGTACAGCGGCGAGCCCGGGTAGGCCATGGCTGAATACACGTTGACGAATTCACAGTTCAATTCCAGGGCCAGATCGAGAGTCTGCTGCATGGTGTCCAGGTCGTCATCGGGAAGGCCGAAAATAAAATTGCCGATGACATGAATGCCGGCCTTTTGAATATCGCGCACGATGGCGGTGATGTCGTCACCGCTGAAGGCTTTTTCCGCGCCGTCGCGGACATGCGCCGAGCCCGATTCGATGCCCAGCGCCAGCCAGCGGATTCCGGCGCGTTTAAGCTTCTCCAGCTTGTCTGATTTGACCGTATCGACCCGGGCATAGGCCCAAATATTTAGCCCGTAATCGCGCTCGATCAGCAAATCGCAAATGGCGTCGACATGGCGCTCGTTCAAGACGAACATTTCGTCAATGATTTTGTAGGTCTTGATCCCATAGGTCTCATGCAGGTGGTCGATCTCGGCGACCACGGCCTCAGGGCTGCGCATGCGGTAGCGGTTGATGTCGAACGGCGCATTAATGCAGCAAAAAAAGCACTTATAGGGACACCCCAACGACGTATAGATCGACGCATAAGGCATGCGCGCCTCAAGCTCACCGAAACACTGCCAGTTATGAGCCCGGTAACGATCCATCGGCAACAGATCCCAGACATTACCGTGCAGGTCTTTGTCCAGGTCCTGGATCAACGGCGCGGCGGCGTTAATTACGGGCTTTCCATCCTGCATCCAGACCAGTCCTTCGACGGCCTCGAAGTTTTCTTCTTCCTGTTTCAGTGCCTCCAGCAACTGCACCACCGTCACCGCGCCTTCGCCTTTACAGGCAAAATCGACGGGTTCCTCGGTAATGGTCCGTTCCGGCAGCGCCGAGACATGACCGCCAACGATGATGATGGGTATGTCAGCAGAAGCCTCCTTGATCGCCCGGCAGGCGTCTCCGGCGCCCATCATTTGCTGGGTCGAGGCCGAAGGCTGGTGGCCGAAAACGATCATGCCGACAAGGCGAGGGGCCATTTCCAGGACTTTTTCGGCAATCACATCCGGGGCAAGGCCGAGGGCTTCGGAATCCAGGATATCGACGTTATATCCCCGGTCCCGGGCATAGCCCCCGATCAGGCGGCACCACAACGGCGGCTCCACCGCCGACAAATCGGTGCCTAGCTCCTGGTAGATTTTTTCACGGCCGCCCGGATTGATCAGCAGCAGGTCAAGCGGCCCGTCCGAGTTGGTCTGATTTCTTGTCATATGCCCTAAAACCTTTTAAGAGCCTTGTTTCTATGCATTTTTAAAGCATATGTCACTGACAGCTTTATCAAAACAGCCCCATGCCTGAAATAAACCCGCGTTATCGATTGGAATGCGGAGTGGAAAGTTTCATCCTGTACGTAAGATTGAACCCCTTAGCCATTCTACCTCTTACATCTCCACAGATCGTAGAAAGTGGAACTTTCCCTATTTTCATAATTACTGAAAAAAGCTTCCTTGAAAGCCTCGTCAAAAACGGGAATGCCGTAATACCCAATCATCTCGAACGGGCGCTCGCCCTTTGGAACCAACCACAAATCGGTGCTGCAGCCCCTGATCATGGCCAACGTGTCGTCGGTCAGCGGAATTTTAAGAAGCGAGGTTTCCATAACGATGGCGGTGTCCAGGGTATAAGGATTGCCCGCCAACACCGGCAGTGTTTTGAACCAAGTCCTTTTATAGGTCGTGATGTTCTCGCCCAAACCCATTTCAAGGGTCAAATCTGGATGGGTGAGCATGATTTGCCGAATTTCCGCCGTGATCCGTGTCGCCTCATCCCAGTCCATGGCCCTCAAAAAGCGCTTCTGAACCGGCACCCCCAGAGCCAGCATGAGGGCGGTGACCCCCCCAATCGCGGCCCAGACGATATCCTTGCGTTTTGCGATGCGCCGCCCATGACGAAGCATCAGGTCCACGATAATGGCGCTAAACGGAAACATGTAGTGAATGTCGGCGCCCGGTTTCGAGCCGAGGAAAATAGCCATCGCCAAACAGACCAGATAAGCGCCGAAATAGGTCCTGTCGCACAGACGATCATGTTTTTTTCGTTGGCTACGGGAAAAGTAAAAAAGCAACGCGACCGGGACGACATAAAGCACCGAATAGCGCAAAAGCCGGGTCAATTGTTGCAGAGGTTCCGGTTTGCCCGACATCGGCCCAAACCAGGAAAGGTAGTCGCCAAGCGAAAACAGGGGCAGGGCGAAGGGTGCCAGGGCGACACCCAGAGCCACGCCTGACACGGTAATGCAGGCGAGAAAAAACGCTCGGGGACCATCCCCGCGATCCAAACAATAAACCAGGGCTACGGGGGCAATGAAAATGGCGCCGTGAATTTTCAAACTGACCGCAAGCCCCCCAATAACGCCGATGATAATGGTCCTGCCCCATTCCGGGGCTCCCGGTTGGCTGGCATTCTTGACCCATACGGCTCCGGCCACCAACACGGCCAGAGCCGCATCCGGCCGGCTAAACAGGACAATGTAAGTGTTAAAAAGCAAAAACGAAGCACCTAGGACCAAAGCCACGGAACCGATGGAGAATCCGTTGCGCCGGTGATCCAGAAACATCAGAACCGGCAGTACCATTGCGGCGACAATGGACGCCGCCTTTCCGGACGTCACCAAGGGACCGAAAACAAAAAAGAAAGGCACGTGCAGGAGGTATGAAAGCGGCCCGTAGACGTTGCTGACCCTGCCCGGCGCGTCAAAGGCCTGATAGGCGGGAACCCCGTCCAAAAGCCGCCACGCAATCAACGAAATACTGGGTTCGCCATGATCAAGGTAGCCCGGATAAAGCAGGTAACTGCCGCCCATCCAGGCCAGGTCGATCACACAAAGCCCCGCCAACACGGCCAGAATCCAGGCCTGATAACGGCCAAAAATTTCCACGGCTTTTGGCCAAAGAGAAGACGCAATCATCCGCTAGACCCCGCCATCATCTCAGCCACCCCGGCAAGCACGTCCTTGGGGTCGAGCCCTGCCACACAGGGATACATCCCGTTTTCAGGGGGGAAAATGCAATCCCCCAGGCATCCTTCGCACGGCATGGCACGGTAAATAAAGCGAACGTTTTCCGACGTAATGACCGGATCATAAGGAACGATTTCTCCGACATACGCCGCACTGGCAAGACACAATGTCGGTGCCCCTACGGCAACAGCAAGGTGCATCAGCGCCGTATCGACGGAAATGACCAGATCG
>LFEN01000022.1 GCA_001510075.1 Alphaproteobacteria bacterium casp-alpha2 | reverse complement strand
TCCTTCAATTTCCCCTACACCATCCGCGACAAGGTGGCGGCGTGGAATTTATCCAAGGGCCAACCGGTGGCGTGGGAAAAGGCCGTGCTGATGAACACCCGGATGGGCGAGATTTTCTTCCGGCCCTATCGGTTGACGGCATTGGACCGCCAGTGTTTCGGTATTTCCGGTGAATGGGATATGGCCTCTGACGATCCCGAATTGCGCCATACCCGTATCATGTTCGGCTACTACTGTGGCCGCCCCGGCACGGCCATGACCAGGGAGGAAATGCTGGCGCTGGTGGACCGGATCGGGATCAGGGGTGTTTCTGAAAAATCCGTCGATTACGCCGACCCGGTGCGAAATTTTTATCGTGATGTGACACGGAATTTTAAGGATAAAGCGGCTTCGGCCCGCGCCATAGAATTGGCCCAAGGTGTCGGTAATGCGGCGAATACGGGGATTTCGGAATTTCCTTTCCGCTACGCCGAATACTACGGTTACTTAGAAGGCCCCGGTGATTTTGATTAGCCCGCTAAATCGTCCCTAGACCCGGATATTCAGATAAAACCCGCGCGGCACGTTGTCGCGCAGCGGTTTGTCTTGCCCCAGAATCTGGTTCAGCCGCTTCAAGCCGTTCAGCTCTTCGGGAGATTCCCCCTGCTGCACGGAAGCCGCCCGCGCGTTGACTTCACGCACCTGCTCCGACTGATAAACGCTGGGCCGTTTTTCAATCGGCGGCGCGTTTGTTTTAGTTATTCCTACCCCGTCCGTCATGGCTTCAACGTAGGGTGTAAAGGTTAACGGAATCTCAAAATCGGAAGGGGCCAGGAAGGTTTTTTAGGGGGCCTCTGTTGGCGGGGTATAGAAGTGCGGGCCGCCCCCGTCACGGTAACGCTGCAAGGCCCAGGTAAGGGATGGGAACGCCATGTCGTCCCACGGAAGCGCATCCCAGGAAAGCAGTTGGGCATCTTCGCTTTCCGGGCCGGGGGCGTGGGTTGGTGAGGTCATGCGGCCCAGATGAACGACGTAAATCTGGCTGATGTGGGGAATCTCATAAACCCCGATCAGGCCGTCAATGCTGATCTCGGCCCGGGCTTCCTCCCAGGTCTCGCGCCGGGCACCTTCGGCCGTCGTCTCGTTCAGTTCCAGGTATCCCGCCGGCACCGTCCAGAACCCTTTGCGCGGCTCGATGGCGCGCTTGCAGATCAGGAATTTGTCCTCCCACACACACACCGCGCCGACGACGACCTTGGGGTTTTCATAGGCGATAAAACCGCAATCGGCGCATACCAGCCGTTCCCGGTCATCGCCGTCGGGAATCTGCTTGATGGACGGCCCTGTTTTTTGATCGTTGCCCATGGGCCTGATTTTGGCGCTGCGTGAGCCGTGGTGCAAGGAATGAGGTTGGAACGGGAAACTTCGTCCTACATTGCCGGTGACGGAAAATGTCGTTAAATTCCTCCCCCGGATGGTAAGGTTCCGCTAGAGGCGAAAAATGAACAAAAACCGAAATCTGGACAATGAATTCCTGGGCCTTCGCCCCGAGGATCAGGCCGAGCATAGCTTTATGGGCGGGATGAAGCTGTCGGCACGGGTGCGGCTGTTTTTTCTGATCTGGCTCGGGTCGGCGACCATTCTGGCGGGCTTGTACGCCTTCGCCGATCAGCGCCTGTTCGGTGCCATGGATGGGGTGGCCTCAGCCGAACTGTTCTCAAGGCATGTCCAGTTGGTGGAAACCGGCATCGCCAAAGCGCGCGGCGAAGAGAAGACGTTCCTGTTGAAGAAAGATCCGCTGATCGCAGAATCTTTCAAGATCAACATGGAATCCGTCGTTGAATCCCTGGATGTGCTGTCAAAGATGCGGCAAAGCATTTCCGTGCGTCAGCACACGGCGACCATCCGCGACGGCTTGGCGCAATATGACCAGCAATTCAGAAAACTGGTCGACTCGGAAAAGCGGCTGGGCCTTTCGGATGGCTCCGGTATGACCCGTATGCTTCAGGATACGTCCGAGATATTGCAGGCCAAGTTCTCCACCGCCGGCTTCGCCAATCTGGCCGGGCAGGTGTCGCGCATCAACCAGGAAGGCCAGGAAACGCTGTTAAGCGGGTATAAGCGGGGCGTCGGCGAAATCCAGAAACGCTATCAGACGCTGGGCATCTTCCTCAACGAAACGAAAATCCCCGGCAAAAATAAAAAGGCCCTCATGGACCTGTTGAAAAAACATGAGACGATCCTTTTGGGCATGATCAATTCCCGCTTCACCTTTGAAGACGAAGCCCAGCGCTTCGATGATATCCTGACTTATCTGGGGCCCAGTTCCGGGGCGCTTTCTTTGTATGCCGGTGGCGTGCGAGCGTCTGCCGTGACAACCCTGGAGCTATCCAGGAAACAGGTCCGGATCATCATTGCCGCCGCCGCCGCGATGGCGCTTTTAGGCGTGCTGTTGGCCGGGCTGGTTGTCATCCGTTCGATTCTGTCGCCGCTTCGCCAACTGGCAGCGGTCGCCGGGCGGATGGCCGACGGTGATCGGACCGTCGACATCCCCGGGCGCGGCAACTCAGACGCCACGGGAACGTTGGCCAGGGCCCTGGACCGGTGGCTGGATAATCTCACCGACCTCGATCATCTGCGCCAGGAGCTGGATCATACCCGCGCCCGCCTGGAAACCACCCTCAGACAACTGGAAGAAGAAACCCTGGACGCCACGCAAGCGGCCCGGGCGGCGCTGATGTCCGACGAACCCGAGGCAGCGCCGGCACCGGAGCCCGCGTCCCCGGAAGAAGAATCTGCCGTCGAGCAACCTGTGCCATCCAGGCCCGCCCCGCCGCGTATTAACGCCCCCCCCGAAATGGAGGGCGTGGCGTTGCACCAAGGCGGGCCGATTTCGTCGGTCAGCCGGCAATTGACGAGTTTCAGCGAATACGTCACCGCGGCGGCGGACGATGTCGAGCGCACCGAGGCGCTGATGCGGGGCCTCGGAGACGCCACCGGCCAGATCGAGGAAATGGGCGCGCTGGTGATGGCGATCCGCGATCAGACAAATTTGCTGGCCTTCCGTTCTCCGCCAAAAGGCGTACCAGGGGGGGGCCATCAAAGCGGCCTGGGCAACGACAACGTGGTTGTGCTGTCCGGCGAGGGCAGGGAGCAAGGCAGGGACGAACAATTCCCCGATGCCGATATGGCGAAGCGTTTCGATGTCATTCGCGATGCCACCGAACGGGCCGAACGGACGACGATTGGCGTTAGGAAAACAATGGCCGAGGTCACCCGCATAGCCCGTGAAATTGCCGCCACGGCGTCGGCGCAGGCCATGGAAGCGACCTCGAAGCTGCTCAGCCAGTCGGAATACCTGCAAAACATGCTGGATGACGTGATTTCGAGAATCACGCCGGCCGAGCCCGGTGCGTTGTCGGAAGAAAAGGCATCGGGCAAAGAGGACAAAGACGGCAATTCACCGAAGAAGGCTTAAGCTTAACCCGCTTTCTTCAACGCCGCCACGCCGGGAAGGTCTTTGCCTTCGAGCCATTCCAGGAACGCGCCGCCGGCCGTCGAGACATAACTGAAATCATCCTGAACGCCGGCATTGGCCAGCGCCGCCACCGTGTCGCCGCCCCCGGCGACGCTCAGCAACTGACCGTCCTGGGTCAATTTAGCCGCTTCGCGGGCGAGCGCGTTGGTCGCCGTATCGAAGGGTTTGGTTTCAAACGCCCCCAAGGGTCCGTTCCAGACCAGGGTTTTGCATTTGCCGAGGCGGCTCATCAGGTCGGCGATGGAAGCCGGTCCGACATCCAGCACCATGGCATCGGCGGGGATGGCGTCGAGCAGCACGGTTTCGCTGGCTGCTCCTTCGCAGAATTCCTTGGCGACCACGGCGTCGATGGGCAGCACCACTTCGCAACCGGCGTCCATGGCGCTTTCCATGATGTTGTTGGCGTCGTCGGCCATGTCGGGTTCACACAGCGATTTTCCGATGTCGATGCCTTGCGCATGGAGGAACGTATTGGCCATGCCGCCGCCGATAATCAGTTGATCGACCATGCCGACAAGGTGGCCGAGCACGGTCATTTTACTGGAAATTTTGGCCCCGCCGACGAGGGCGGCGACAGGGTGTTGGGGGTTTTCCAGCGCCCCTGACAGCGCCTCCAGCTCGGCCTGCATCAGTCGCCCGGCGGCTGACGGCAGCAACGTCGCGATGGCCTGCGTCGACGCATGCGCCCGGTGGGCGCAGGAAAAGGCGTCGTTGACGTAAAGATGGCCGAGTTCCGCCAGCTTGCCGGCAAAGACCGCGTCGTTGGCTTCTTCTTCCGCATGAAAACGCAGGTTTTCGAGCAGCGCGACACCGCCCCGACCTTCTCTCGGGGAAACGGCGCCGGCGGCTTTTTCGGCTTGCGGTCCGATGCAATCGGATGAAAAGGCGACGTCCTGGCCCAAATGCTCGGCCAAGGCCTTGGCCACCGGGGCCAGGGTCAGCTCCGGCACGACCTGGCCCTTGGGGCGGCCAAAATGCGACATGACGATGACGCCTGCGCCGCCATCCAGAAGCTCGCGAATGGTCGCCAGCGAACGCACGATGCGGGTCGCGTCCGTAACCTTGCCGTCTTTCATCGGCACGTTCAGATCGGCGCGCACCAGCACCCGCTTGCCGCTGAAATCGAGATCGTCAATGGTTTTGAAACCGGCCATTTTGCCCCCCATTTGACCAACGAGTTGGTTGGCCGAACGTTATCGCCCGAAGGCCTAAAATAAAAGACCTGATCGGGTGGGCAAGCCTACCCGGCTAAGGGGGCGGGAACAGGGGTGGAGAAATTCCGCAAACCGGGCATGGCGGGTGCCGAGAAAGCCCCAGAAAATCCGGAAAACCAGCAACCCCAGAACCCCGTAACCGGCTGCCAGATGGGTCCAGAACAGCACCCCTTCGGCCTCTGACGTCACCAGTCCGAGGATCACCAGAACCACCAGGGACCAGTGAAAAACGCGCGTCGGCCTATCCCAGACCTGGATTGTAAGTCTGCCGGGAGGGCCATTTTTGCTCATGAAAATGAGACTAGCCCTTAATGGTGGCGGCGGAATTAACGTTGGTTAAACTTGGCGCTATTTTTTTGTTAACGACTCAATGCGGGCCTTGGCCTGTTTCGCCTTTTCCGTTTCGCCCAGCACCTCATAGGCGCGGGCCAGGCGCTTCCAGCCTTCAAGGTCGTCCGGCTCGTCAGCCAGGCGGTCGGCCAGGCGTTTGACCATGGTGCGGATCATCTTGCTGCGGTCGGTCGCGGCCATCTCCTGGGCGGCTTCCATGTCGGCGCGGCTCGGCCCCGGTGCCGATGAGGGGGCCGATGAGGGGGCCGATGGCGTGGATGATGGCAAAGATGATGGAGGTGGTGGCGGAAGGGTCTTGGCCAAGGCCAGCGCCCCCGCCGTCGGCTTGATCGACCACGGCGCGACGCCCAGATCCTTGGCGGCGCGTTCGATCTGTGTATCGACGGCGTCCAGCCACGGCGCGCCCGAAGGCGATACGGTCCTGAGGTCGACCCAGGCCTGCAGTGCTTCTTTGACCTTTCCTTCCTGGGCCAGAGACAGGCCCAGATAATATCGCGCCCTGGGGTTGAGGGCGTCGTTCTTGAAGATGCCCTCGAACAGGCCCCGGGCCTTCACCGTTATCTGCCCCTGGGCCTGCATGACCAGGGCTTCGGCATAGCTGGATACGATATCAGGATGGCGGTTGCCGACTTCCATGGCCTGTTCGTAGGCGGCCAGCGCGCGGTCGAACTCGCTGATGGTCAGGTATGTGCGGGCCAGCAACGTCCAGGCTTGCAAGTTTGTGGGGTCTTTCTTCAGGCTTTCTTCCAGCTTGGCCGCCATTTGCAGGACTTCGCCTTTGTCGAGTTTGCCCTGGCGTTGGGTTATTTCCTGGGAAATGGCGCGTTTGGCGAAGGCCTGATTGGGCGCATCGGGCGCGCCCAGATACAGATAAAGCCCGAAGGCGGCAACCGGCAGGGCAAGGCTGATGCCGACGGCTAACAAGCGGCTTTGTCCGGGGCTGGTTTCGGCGCCGGCATCTTCCATTCCGGCGGCGGCCAGCATGCGGCGCTGGATTTCGACCCTTGCCGCTTCCGCTTCGTTGTCGTCGAGCAGGCCGCGTTCGATGTCGCGGTCAAGCTCGCTGAGCTGGTCTTTGAATACGGCGATATCGTAATCGGCGCGCGCCGGTGCGTCCTTCTGCCGGGTGCGGAGCAGGGGAAACAATAACGCCGCCAGGACGACGCAGGTCATCAGGCCAGCACTGACCCAGAGCATGGTCATGCGTGGTCGTCCCTCAGCAGTTCCTTGATGCGGCGCTGTTCGTCGGCGGTTAACGGTGCATGGGAAGATGAGGGGCGGGAAGCGGCTTTGCTATCGGCGGGGGCAATAAACCCATCCGCTGTTCTGCGCCGACGCATGAACGAGATCATGGCGAACAGGCCAAAGCCGACGAATACCAGCGGCCCCAGCCACAACACCAGCGTCGCGCCCTTGAACGGCGGCTTTAGCAGAACAAAATCGCCATAACGCGAAACGACGTATTCGAGAACCGTGGAATCGCTGTCACCGGCGACCAGCCGTTCGCGGACGAGAACGCGAAGGTCCTTGGCCAGATCGGCGTCGGAATCGTCGATCGACTGGTTCTGGCAGACGAGGCAGCGAAGCCCCTTGGAAATTTCCCGGGCGCGTAATTCCAGCAACGGGTCGGACAGAACCTCATCCGGGTTGACGGCCCAAGCGGGAGCGGACGACGCCAGAATGGCGGCGGCTATGAGATGTATCCAAATCCGATTCATTTGCTGAGCTTTCGGATGACGGGAAGTATTTTTTCGTCCAATGCTTCCTGGTTTAACGGGCCGACGTGCTTGTAGCGGATTTTGCCGCGGCCATCGATGATGAAGGTTTCCGGCACGCCATAGACACCCCAGTCGATGCCGACGCGGCCCTTTGTGTCGGCGCCGATAGCGAAATAAGGATCGCCCAGTTCCTTCAGCCAACGGAGCGCCTCTGCGGCCTTGTCCTTGTAATTCAGGCCGTAAACAGGCGCGATTTTCATTTCCGCCAGCCGCGTAATGAACGGATGTTCGGCCCGGCACGGAATGCACCACGACGCGAAGACGTTAAGCACGGAAACCTTGCCCTTCTTCAGGTCTTCGCTGGTAAACCCTTTGCCGTAACCGCCTTCGATGGCCGGCAACGAAAATTCCGGCACCGGCTTGTCGATCAGGGCCGAGGGCAGAATCTTCGGGTCTTTGGTCAGGCCGACGGCGAAGTAGATGGCCATGACCAGAAACACCAACACCGGCAGGATATAGAGAAAGCGGCTTTGCATGGGTGCTCGCTTTTGCCTCAGGCGCCCGCAGGTGCCGTTGCCGCAGACGGTTGGTGTTTTTTCGGTGCGCCGACACGGTGACGGCGGTCGGTCAAACTCAGGGTGCCGGCAAACATCATCAACAACACGCCTGCCCACATCCAGACGACCAGGGGGTTGAAATAAAGACGCGTGACGTAGCCGCCGTTATCTTCTTCGTCGCCGATGACAGCGTACAGGTCGCCGGTGAACATGGTGTGAATGCCGGCTTCCGTCGTCGGCCGGCTGGAGACGTTATAGACGCGTTTCTCAGCATTCAGCGTCACCACGGGCTTGCCGTTTTGTGTCACGTTGAAGGTGCCTTCGACGATGGAGTAATTCGGCCCCTGGCTGCTTTTTACACCTTCGAAGGCGAAGTCATAGCCCGCCACCTGGACGGTTTCTCCCGGTTTCATGGACTGAATGCTTTCCACTTTCCAGGCCCCGGCACCGGTCATGCCGGCGATGGCGATGGCCAGCCCCAAGTGTCCCAGCGTCATGCCCCAGGCGGCGCGCGGCATGCCCCGCAAGCGGCCTAGACTTTCGCCCAAGGGCGCACGGAACAGACGGATGCGTCCGGTTAACTCGATCAGGGTGCCGGCGCCCAGCCATGCCGCTAGCCCGATGCCGATTATGCCCAGCAACGGCCCTTCGGAGCGCAGCACCGAGACCACCGCCATTGCCACCAGGGCAGCCAGCAGGGCCAGCCATAATTTGTTGACCGCGGTCATTAAATCGGCCCGCTTCCATGACAATATCGGACCGATCGCCATGGCGATGATCATCGGTATCATCAGCGGAATAAAGACGGTGTTGAAAAACGGCGGGCCGACGGAAACCTTGCCGCCGCCGATGGCGTCCAGCAACAGCGGGTACAGCGTGCCCAGCAATACCGCCGCCGCCGCCGTCGCTAGAACCAGATTGTTAAACAATAGCGCCCCTTCGCGCGACACCGGCTTGAACAACCCGGTGGAGACCAGTGCCGGTCCGCGCCACGCGAACAGCGCCAGCGATCCGCCGATGACGACGATCAGCAGGCCCAAAATAAAAACCCCGCGCGCCGGATCGGTGGCAAACGCATGCACCGACGTCAGCACGCCCGAGCGCACCAGGAAGGTGCCTAACAGGCTCAGCGAAAAGGCGATGATGGCGAGCAGAATGGTCCAACCCTTCAGGGTGTCGCGTTTTTCGACCACCGTTGACGAATGCAGCAACGCCGTTCCCGCCAGCCACGGCATGAACGAGGCGTTTTCTACCGGGTCCCAGAACCACCAGCCGCCCCAGCCGAGTTCGTAATACGCCCACCATGACCCGAGCGCGATGCCGCCGGTCAGGAAGCACCACGCCGCCAGCGTCCACGGCCTGACCCAGCGCGCCCAGGCGGCGTCGACGCGGCCTTCGATGAGGGCCGCGATGGCAAACGAAAAAGCCATGGAAAAGCCGACATAGCCCAGGTACAGCATCGGCGGATGGATAGCCAAGCCAGGGTCCTGCAACAACGGGTTCAAATCGCGGCCATTGATGGGGACGGGAAAGACACGCTCGAACGGGTTCGACGTCAGCAGCATGAACAGATAAAAACCGACGGCGATCATCGCCTGCACGGCCAGCGCCCGAGCGCGCAGCCCCGGCGGCAGGTTGGCGCCGAACACCGCTACGGCGGAACCGAACAGGCTGAGGATAAGCACCCACAACAAAAGCGATCCTTCATGGTTGCCCCAGACGCCGGCGATTTTGTACAAAAGCGGCTTGTCCGTGTGCGAATTCATGACGACGTTGAGGACGGAAAAATCCGACGTGATGTAAAGCTGCATCAGGCAGCCGAAGGCCACCGCCAACAGCCCGAATTGCGTTATCGCGGCAGGCCGGGCCACAGCCATCCAGGCTTGCCGGCCTTTGTGGGCGCCGATCAACGGCACCGTGGCTTGCACCACGGCGACCAGCAGCGCCAGGATCAGGGCAAAATGTCCGATTTCCGCCGTCATTTTTCTTTTCCTTTCCATTGCCCTGATTTTTTCAGCGCCTCGGCGATCTCGGGCGGCATGTAGGTTTCGTCATGCTTGGCCAGCACTTCGTCGGCCTTAAAGACGCCGCCTTGAAGCTTGCCTTCGGCGATGACGCCCTGGCCTTCGCGGAACAGGTCCGGCAAAATTCCCTTGTAGCTGACCGCCAATGCCGTCGTCAGGTCGGTGATGCGGAACATGACGATGGCGCCGTCGGATTTTTTAACGCTGCCTTCTTCGACCAGACCGCCCAGGCGGATGCGTTTCCCGTCGGTGAGTTTTTTCTCTTTGACGTCCGTCGGGCTGTAGAAAAAGACGATGTTTTCCTCGAACGCGCTCAGCATCAGGGCGCTCGCCGCGCCTAACAACAGCATGGCGATGAAAACAAAGGTCAGGCGTTTGTGCTTGCGCTTCATTGCTCGGCTTCTCTTGTTGTTTCCCTGTCCGGGCTGCGCCCGTCCGCGCCTCTTGTCAGCGTCTCTAATTCTTCCTGAGCGTTCTTCAATGACCGGCGGCTGACAATCATCAAGGCGACCATGACGACGAAGACGATGATGTACGCTGGCCAGATGAAACCGCCGTGGCCACCCATATTGAGATATTGGGAGATCGTTTCCATGCTTAGCCTTTATACCCGGTTTGCGCTTTTTGCATTTGCCGGGCGCGGATTTTTCCCAACGCCACTTCGGTGCGGATGCGGATCAGCAACACCCACAGGTAATAGGTGGTGAACGCTGCCGCCATCAGCAATAGCGGCAGCAAAATATCGGCATGAATCGACGGTCCGCCCATTTTAACGACGCTGGCCGGTTGATGCAGGGTGTTCCACCAGTCGACGGAAAACTTGATGATCGGCACGTTGACGAAGCCGACGAGGGCTAAAATCGCCGATGATTTCGATCCCCGCTGGGGATCGTCGAAGGCGTTGTTGAGGGCGATATAGCCGAGATACAGGAACAGCAATACCAACATCGACGTCAGCCGCGCATCCCATACCCACCACGTGCCCCACATGGGTTTGCCCCACAACGACCCCGTGACCAGGGCCAGGAAGGTAAAGGCGGCGCCGATGGGGGCCGTCGCCCGGGCCGCCAGATCAGCCAGCGGGTGTTTCCAGATCAGCGCCACGGCACACGACCCGGCCAGCGCCGAATAACAGAACATCGCCATCCACGCCGACGGCACATGGATATACATCAGTCGTACGGTCTCGCCCTGCTGGTAGTCCGGCGGCGATGCGAAGAGGCCGAAATAGAGCCCGGCGCCTAACAGCACCAGCGTCGCCCCGGCGATCCAGGGCTGGATCACGTCGGCGAGTTTTAGAAACCGCGTCGGATTGGCAAATCGGTGAAACATCTACTTCCCAGGCTATTTTCTTTTATCGTTGTTATTCATTGACCGTAATCAATCCAAAGCTTGGCGAAGCGCCGCCGCGCCGACCCATGGACACAACGGCAAGGCAGCGAAAAAAATGCCGCCCAGGATCAGCAATTGGGCCTTGGCCTCGAAGCCGCTGATGACGGCATCGACGGCGCTAACCCCGAAAATCAGTACCGGAATATAAAGCGGCAGCACCAGAAGTGACAGTAAAATGCCGCCGCGGCGCGATCCCAATATCAACGCTGCCCCGATGGCGCCGATGAGGCTCAGCGTCGGCGTCCCCAGCACCAGGGCAACGATGAGGATGACGAAGCCTTCGTCGGGCAGGTTCATCAGTACCGCCAGCAGGGGGGCGGCGACGATCAACGGCAACCCCGTGGTCAGCCAGTGGGCGACGACCTTGGCCATGACGGTGATTTCCAGCGCGATGGGCTGCAACGCCAGCAGTTCCAGCGAGCCGTCCTCGTAATCGGTCTGGAACAGGCGTTCCAGCGACAGCATCGCCGCCAACAGCGCCGCCACCCAGATCACGCCGGGCGCGATGCGGGCCAGGATATTGCTTTCCGGCCCGACGCCGAAAGGAAACAGCACCACGGCGATGACAAAAAACATCACCACCATCAGGCTGTCCATGCCCTGGCGCATGGCCAGATGCAGGTCGCGGCGTAAGATCAGCATAAACCCCGTCATGCTTGCACCTCTTGTTTTGTCCCTGTCGCGGCTCCGCCGCTCCTCGCCTCTTGCTGAAATTTGCCGAGATCGATTTCCATCGCGTCGGCCAAATTTTTATCGGCGTGCGACGACATCACCACCATGCCGCCATTCGAGCGATGCTCGGCAATGGCGTCAAAGAAGCTGTGTTCGGCTGCCTTGTCCAGGGCGGTCTGCGGTTCGTCCAACAGCCACAGGTCGGCGCTCGACGCCAGTACGCGGGCCAGATTGACCCGGCGTTTTTGTCCCGCTGACAGAAATCGCCCCGGCACGCCGGCCAAATGGCCGATGCCGAGCCGTTCCAGGGCAGCCATTACGGCATTGGTGTCTTCTTTGGGTGAGCGAAGCGCCGCCCAAAAGCCCAAATTCTCCGCCACCGTCAGCACCGGCTTCACCGGATCATGATGGCCGATGTAATGAAGCCGGGCGTTGTGCGCTTCCGGGTCGTCGGCAATAGACTGTCCCTGCCAACCGATGACGCCCGACAACGGCCGCCCCAGCCCGGCCATCAGGCGCAGCAAACTGGATTTACCGCTGCCGTTGGCGCCGCGCAGCATCACCGCCTCGCCGCCGCCGAGGCCGAAGGTGAGGCCCTGGAAAACCGTCCGCTCGCCGCGATAACAGACCAGGTCGGTGCCGGTGAACTTAACCAAACGCTCGCTCCTGTTGGGGGATATAGATTGCGAATTGGCCGTAAGGTATCGCAAAGCAGCCGAAAAAAGAAGAACGGCCGGGCCTAAAATGGCCCGACCGTTCAATTTCGGTATTCGAAAATACCGACAGGGGGACCAGAGAGGGGGTCTCTGGTGCATAGACGAGGAGGTCTATAGTCTTTGTTTTAGACGCAAATTGTGGCGAGATTATGCCCAATGACTTTGCGCGCCTAAATCGGCCAGTCGCCGGGGCCGGTGATTTCCGTTAGGCCCGACATGTTCTGGTTGATGATTTTCGGCAGGCAGATCATGTTCAAAGATACGGTCCCAGAGAAGATGTTTTCCGGGTTTTGGAAAAAATTGTCCGGGTTGAACAACGCCGGCATATCCCAATAGAGCCGGTAATCGAGGCCAAACAGCAACTCGATCAGTTCCGGCGACTTTTCCTGGCGGTCGTTTTCCACGTAAAGGGCGGGGCCGTGCGCCTTGATGGTCCCAGTGGCGCCTCGGATGACGTCGGCTTCCATGCCTTCGACGTCGATCTTGATGAAGTGGCAGTTGGGAAGGGATAGCCCGTCGATGGTGGCAAGACGGACCAGTTCGCCATCTGTATTGGCGTCTTGATCGCTTAAGGATACGCCGCCGAAATTACCTTCCGCCGCGTAATCCACAGGGGGCACCATGATGTTGCCTTCCTCGGCCCCGGCGGCGGCGTGCAGGGTGTGGATGTTACCGAGCGCATTCAACTGGGCGTTGGCGTTGATAATTTGATAGAGCTGGCGTTGCGCCTCCAACGCAATGACGGCGCCGGTGGGCCCGACCGCCTTGGCCATGAACACCGTATGACAGCCGATGTTGGCGCCGACATCGATGACCAGCATGCCGGGGCCGAGGTATTTCGAGAAAAAATGAAATTCGGCTTGCGAATATTCGCCGTACAGGTCGAGCGACCGACCGATGTAGAGATTGTTGATATTGTACAGCATGACGCCGTGGCGGCATGACTTGATCCGTATGTGTTGTTGGCTGTGGATAGGCTCGGGGATGGGCATTATTGCGCTGCCCTTTGGTCTTCGATGACGATGCCGTCGTTGGCGAGGCTGCCTTTGTTGACCACCACCACCACGCCTTTAAGCTTGCTCAGGGCCTGCAGGGTCTCCGCGACGGCGCCGCTATCGGGGGCAGCGTCTCCGGAAGGCTCTATATTCAACGTCATGGCGTCCTGGCCGTCTTGCTGATCGATGACGAGGCGGGCTTTGGCAATTTCCGGATGGCGCTTGATGACGTCGGCAATTTGGCCCGGCGTGATGAACATGCCTTTGACCTTGGCCGATTGATCGGCGCGGCCCTTCCAACCCGTCAATCGGGGGCCGGTGCGCCCGCAGGGACTTTGCCCTTCCATTAGCGACGACAGATCGCCGGTGGCGAAGCGGATCAGCGGATATTCCCGATTCAAAGACGTCACCACGACCTCGCCGATTTCGCCGGGGGGGAGTTGTTCGCCGGTGCCGGGGCGGACGATTTCGACAATCAGTCTTTCATCGACGATGAGGCCTTCCATGGCCTTCGTCTCATAGGCGATGAGCCCCAAATCGGCGCTGGCGTAAATCTGCACGGCAAAAACCCCATACGCCTTGATCTCGTCGCGCAGCGCGGGTGGCAGGGCTTCGCCCGAGACCACGGCCTTGCCGAGCGAGGACACGTCGGTGCCCAGTTCTTTTGCTTTTTCCAGGAGTATCTTCAAAAACGACGGCGTCCCCGCATAGGTTTGCGGGCGGAAATGGGCGATGGCCTGGACCTGCTGTTCGGACTGTCCGGTGCCGGCGGGAATGACCGCGCAGCCGATGGCCCGCGCGCCGGATTCGAGCATCATCCCGGCCGGCGTCAAATGATAGGAAAAGCTGTTGTGGAGGATTTCACCGGGCCTGACGCCCGCCGCATACAGCGACCGCGCGATGCCCCACCAATCGGCGCCGTCGGCTTCCGGCTCGTACGTCGGCCCGGGGGACTGGTAGAGGCGCTGGAAGTTGCAAGGCGCAATGGCGGGAATCCCGGCAAAGGGCGGGTTTTTGGCTTGCAGCCCCGAGATGTCTGATTTCCGGGTAATGGGCAGCTTTTCCAAATCAGCCCGGGTTTTGATGCTGGCAGCGTCGATGCCCCGGAACAGGTCCTGGTAATAGGGCGCCTCTTCGCACGTGGCGACCAGGTGGCGGCCCAGCGCCTCGAACTGGGACAGATCGCGTTCGTCCGCGTCGCGGATTTCCAGTTCGTCGAAAAATTCGCTGTCGAGCATGGCCCGTCCAGTCTTTATTGCGCTACAGCCAGCGTTTGCGCCGGCGGTAATGTTTGACGTCGCGGAAGCTGCGCCGCCCGCCGGAGCTGAGACCCAAATAGAATTCTTTGACGTCCTCGTTTTCCAGAAGCTTGGAGCCTTCACCGTCCATGACGACGCGACCGTTTTCCAGAATATAGCCGTAATCGGCAAAACGAAGCGCTACCGTGGTATTTTGTTCCGCCAGCAGGAACGAGACGCCTTCGTCTTTGTTCAGCTTGTGGACGATTTCGAAAATTTCTTCGACCAATTGCGGCGCCAGCCCCATGGACGGCTCATCGAGCAGGATCATCTTCGGGTTCGCCATCAGCGCCCGGCCAATGGCGGTCATCTGCTGTTCGCCGCCGGATGTGTATCCGGCCTGGCTGCTACGCCGTTCCTTGAGGCGCGGGAAATAGTGATAGACCTTCTCAAGCGACTGGGCGACGTTTGCCCGCCCGTCTTCTCGGGTATAGGCCCCGGTGAGCAGATTTTCTTCGACCGTCAGATGCTCGAAACAGTGGCGCCCTTCCATGACCTGAATGACGCCGCGTTTGACCAAATCGTTCGGCGTCAGCGCATCGACGCGCTGGCCCTGGTAGTGGATGGAACCCTTGGTGACTTCACCGCGCTCGGCGCCGAGCAGGTTCGATATCGCCTTTAGCGTCGTTGTCTTGCCGGCGCCGTTGGCGCCCAAAAGCGCGACGATGTTGCCTTCCGGCACATCCAGAGACACGCCCTTGAGGACGAGAATAACGTGATCATAAATGACTTCGATGTTGTTGACCGAAAGAAGGGGGCCGGCGCCCGTTAGGACGCCGGCCTCCTCATTGTCTTTCGTAGCGGTAGTCGCCATTAGCACTTGCGAGGAGTGATTTTGTTTTCCTTCGCGTACATGGCGGCGTCGGACTCGATCATCGGACGTACGATGTCGCGCAACGGCGGCAGCCACTTCGACGAAAACGACCATTTGGATCCGTCCCACTGCTGGAACATCACCGACCCGCCGGTTTCGTGATCGGCGCAGCTGACTTTCACCGGCTGGGTGAAGCCTTCCATGCCGAGCGCTTTCAGGTGCGCCTTGGTTACGTTCAGGTTTTCAAGACCCCAGCGAACCTGGGCGCCGGTCATCGGCTTGTTGCCGTATTTGCCCATCGCCGTGCGAATGGCTTCGACCCCGAACATGGCGTTGACCATGCCGCGGTTGTACAGCACTTCGCCCATCTTGTTTTCCATGGCTTTGGCTTTGTCACCGCCGTAGACGTTTTGGACGATGTCATTGTGCACGCCCCAGCCGGTGCCGGCGCCGTGGAAAGTGGCGGACTTGTAGCCCTTGGCCCCGGCACCCGCCGGGATCACGTCGGCGTCGGAACCCGACCACCAGTTGCCGACAAAATGATCCATCGGGAAGTTGATGGAAGCGGCTTCTTTGATGGCGACTGAGTTCATGACGCCCCAACCGGACATGAATATCCAGTCAGGTTTCTTGCGGCGGATCTGCAGCCACTGGGCTTTTTGTTCCTGGCCGGGATGGTCGACGGCGAGCAGGGTCAGTTTGATACCGTATCTTTTCGCCAACGCCGTCAGCGTTGCGTTGGCTTCCTTGCCGTAGGCGGAGTTGTGATAGAGGTGCAGGATTTTTTTGCCCTTCAACTTGTCCCAGCCGCCTTCCTGGCGGGACACGTACTTGACGAAGGCCGATGCCTGGCTCCAGTACGTTGCCGGGAAGTTGAACACCCACTTGAACACGCGCCCGTCGGCGGCCGACGTGCGGCCATAGCCCATGGACAGGATCGGCACGCCGTCGACTTCCGATTTCGGGATCAACTGATAGGTGATGCCGGTGGAATACGGGTTAACCAAAGACGCGCCCGTCGGGCCTTTGTTCTTCAGTTTTTCGTAGCATTCGACGCCTTGCTTGGTGTTGTACTTGGTCTCGCATTCTTCAAATGTGATCTTGACGCCGTTGATGCCGCCGTCGCGCTTGTTGACCAGGGTGTAGTAATCCCGGAACCCGTTGGCGACCGGAATGCCGGAAGGCGCATAAGGCCCGGTGCGGTAAACGAGCATGGGAATGAATTGTTCGGCCGCATAGGCAGCCTTCATGGACATGACACCGGTCACGGCCACGACAGCCCCGAGCAAGCCCAGGAACAGAGTACGGAACTTCATAATATGTCTCCCTTTGGGTTGAAAATGTCCGTTACCGGCTTCTTATTCGATTATTCGTTAATTACAGTTTAGACCTTAACACGCATTTTTTGACAGGCCAACTTGCTTTGTTTCCATGATGTTAATACGGAAACGGCCAGAGTCGTAATTTTTCTTTGGCGATCTGCCAAAGCCGGGCCAGACCATGTGGCTCGACGATTAAAAAAGCCACGATCATGCCGCCGAAAATGATTTCCTCAAGGTGTTTTTGCAGGTCTGTGGCCAGATGAATGCCGATCATCGGCGGGAAGTTGGTCAGGAAAATCGGCATCAGGGTAATAAAGGCAGCGCCCATGATGGAACCCATGATGGAACCCAGGCCGCCGATGATGATCATGAACAATATCGGGAACGATACCTGCAGCAGGTCGAAGGCTTCGGTCTCGGCGCTGCCGAGCCAGACGAAGATATAAAGCGCACCGGCGACGCCACAATAAAAAGACGAGATGGCAAACGCCATCAGCTTCGTTTGCAGGGGCCGGATACCGATGATCTCGGCGGCGATGTCCATGTCGCGGATTGCCATCCATGAGCGGCCGATGCGACCGCGCACCAGATTTTTAGCAACGATGGCGCCGACAACCAGGAAGGTCAGCGAGACGAAGTAACGCGCCTCCGCCGTCGCCTGGGGGCCGGTGATGGTAATGCCGAATAATTCCCGGGGCGGTGCGGTGATCGTGCCCGACGGGTTGTCGTTGTAAAACCAGCCGACCTTGTTAAACAGCCAGAGGATAAAGAACTGCGCCGCCAGCGTGGCGACGGCAAGGTAAAATCCCTTGATGCGCAGACTGGGGAGGCCGAAGACGATACCGACGGCGGCAGCCATAACGCCGGATATCAAAAACGCAACGACGACATTCAAATCCGGGATATTCGTGGTCATTTTGTAGCACGCGTAGGCGCCGACCGCCATAAAGGCCCCGGTGCCCAAGCTGACCTGCCCGGCGTATCCCGTCAGCAGGTTGAGGCCGATGGCGGCCAGCGCCAGAATCAAAAACGGAATGATCACCGCCTGCAGCCAGTATTCATCGGCGGCGAAGGGGACGACGGCGTAGGCGCCGATAATTACGGCGGCGATGAACCAGCGGTCCTGGATGATGGGAAAAACCGCCTGGTCCTTGTTGTAGCTGGTTTTGAACTGTCCGGCTTCACGGTAAAACATAACGCTTAAACCCTTTCGATGATTTTTTCGCCGAACAGGCCCTGTGGGCGGAACAGCAGGAATGCCAGCGCCAGCATATAGGCGAACCAGCCCTCGATGGCGCCGCCGAAGGTCGGCCCCCAGTAAACTTCTGCCACCTTTTCGCCGACACCGATGATCAGGCCGCCGACGATGGCCCCCGGCACCGAGGTGAAGCCGCCCAGTATCAGGACCGGCAATGCCTTCAAGGCGATCAGCACCAGGGAGAATTGCACCCCGGCCTTGGCCCCCCACATAATACCGGCGACCAGCGCCACGGCCCCGGCCACGGACCAGACGACGACCCAGATGGTTTTCAGCGGGATGCCTACGGACAAGGCCGCCTGATGGTCGTCGGCGACGGCGCGCAGTGCCCGGCCCATCGGCGTGAACTGAAAAAACAGCGCTAACGTCGTCACCATGGCGGCGCCGATGAAGGCGGCGGACAAGTCGAAGGTGTTGAACAGAATGCCGCCGACCTCGAACGAATTGTCGGGCAGGCCGACATCTAGCCGTTTCACATCAGACCCGAAGGCGATTTGTCCGGCGCCTTCGAGCACGAAGTTAAGCCCGATGGTGGCCATGAACAGAATGATGCCTTCCTGGTTGATGAGTTTGCGCAGCATGAAACGCTCGACCGCGAAGGCCAGCGCCACCATGACGCCTAATGCAATCAACAGGGCGAGCCACAAGGGCGCGCCCTTTTCCATGGCGCCGACCAGCGTCAGGGCCGCGAACAGCACCATCGCGCCTTGCGCGTAGTTGAACACGCCGGATGCTTTGAAAATCAGAACAAAGCCGAGCGCTACCAGCGAATACATGACGCCGGACATCAGCCCGCCGATCACCACCTCGGCGAAAAATACCGGGCTGTCGGCGATATCCAAAAAGGGCGCCACGAAGACGGCGTTCAGAAATTCCATTTATTCTTGTTTCCCCGGTTGCATTCTCATTCGTGGGCGACCCCGAGATAGGCGTCGATGACATCCTGGTTGGCGCGCACTTCGTCGGGTGTGCCGTAGGCTAATTTTTTACCATAATCGAGCACCACGACGCGGTCGGAAATATCCATGACGACGCTCATGTCGTGTTCGATGAGGACGATGGTGGTGCCGAATTCGTCGTTAACGTCGAGGATAAAGCGGCACATGTCCTGCTTTTCCTCAATGTTCATGCCGGCCATGGGCTCGTCGAGCAGCAGCAGGTCCGGCTCGGCGGCCAGGGCCCGGCCCAGCTCGACGCGCTTTTGCAGGCCATAGGGTAGCTTGCCGACCGGCGTCTTGCGGATGGCTTCGATTTCCAGAAAGTCGATGATTTCCTCGACCACGGCGCGGTGTTCCAGTTCTTCTTTCAGCGCCGGTCCGAAATAGAGCATCTGCCAGAACAGGTTTTTTTTCATTTTCAGGTTGCGCCCGGTCATGATGTTGTCGAGCGTCGACATGCCCTTGAACAAGGCGATGTTCTGGAATGTCCGGGCGATGCCCTGAAGCGCTGCCTCATGCGTCTGCATCTGGTGGCGGGGCTTACCCTTGAAGGTGATCGTGCCTTCCTGGGGATGATAAAACCCGTTGATGCAGTTGAGCATGGAGCTTTTCCCGGCGCCGTTGGGGCCGATGATGGCGAGGATTTCGTGTTCGCGGACATCGAAGCTGACGTCGCTCAGCGCCTTGACGCCGCCAAACGAAATGCTGATCCCGTCGACATCCAGCAATACGTCACCGATATTTCTTGTTGCAGGCATCTCCGGTTCCTGGTCCTTTATTCCGCCGCTGCTTTGGCGACGGCAGCGGCAAGCGGCGCTTCACAAATTTTCAGATCGGCGGTGATGGTGTCCGTGCGCCCGTCCTCGAACGTGACCTCGGCTTCGATGGCGCAGTGATCGTCGTCGGAATAGAGGGCTTGGATCAGCTCGGCGTATTTTTCCGAGACATGCTTGCGGCGAACCTTGCGGGTGCGGGTTAATTCGCCGTCGTCGGCGTCCAGTTCCTTGTGCAGGATCAGGAATCGGTGAATTTGCGAACCGCCGAGCTTTTCGTCGGCGGCGAGATCGCGGTTGACCTTGGCGACGCAGTCCAAAATCAATTCATAGACCGTCTCCTGGCCGGCCAGGTCGGTGTAGCCCATATAGGCGAGGTTGCGCCGTTCGGCCCAGTTGCCGACCGATTCCAGGTCGATGTTGATGAAGGCGGCGACATAATCGCGTTCATGGCCGAAGGCCACGGCTTCTTTGATATGGGGGAAGAACTTGAGCTTGTTCTCGATGAACTTGGGCGCGAACAAGGTGCCGTCGTTGAGCTTGCCGACGTCCTTGGATCGATCGATGATGTGCAGGTGGTTGTCGTGGTCGAGGTAGCCTGCATCGCCGGTATGGACCCAGCCGTCATCGGTCTTGGTCGCCTTGGTTTCTTCGTCGTTTTTGTAATAGGCCTGAAAGACGCCGGGGCTGCGGAACATGACCTCGCCGTCGTCCTCGATGCGCACCTCGACATCGATGGCCGGCGTGCCCGAGGTATCCGGGCGCACCTCACCGTCGGGATGGACGGTGATGAAAACGCTGGCTTCCGTCGAGGCGTACATCTGTTTCAGATTGAGCCCCATGGAACGATAAAAGGTGAAAATGTCGGGACCGATGGCTTCGCCCGCCGTATAGCTGGTGCGCACCTTGGACAGGCCGAGCACGTTCTTTAACGGCGCATAGACGAGAATATTGCCGAGCCAGTAGAGCGCCCGGTCGGTCAACGATATGGGCTTGCCGTCGAGGATATCCATGCCGACGCGCCCGGCCACGTCCATAAAATAATGAAACATGAATTGCTTGATTCTGGCTGCGTCCTCGATTCGGATCATCACCGTGGTCAGCAGGCTTTCATAAATTCTGGGCGGCGCGAAAAAATAGGTCGGGCCGATCTCGCGCAGGTCTTCTAGCACCGTATCGGAACTTTCCGGGCAACTGACGCAGAATCCGGTGACATAAGATTGCGCGACGGAAAAGATGTTGTCGCCGATCCACGCCATCGGCAGGTAGGCCAGCATGTCTTCATCTTCGGTCAAATTCTCGCGGATGGCGCCGTTGCGCCCGGTGATGATCAAATTATCGAAGCTCAGCATGACGCCCTTGGGCCGACCCGTGGTGCCGGACGTATAGAGCATGATGGCGATGTCGGACCCGCCGGACTCGCCCACGGCGTTGTCGTAGAAATCCGGGTTTTCCGCATCGAACGCGCGGCCTCGTTTCTGGACATCGTCCAACAGGCTGAGGAAGGGCTGGTCGTAATGACGCATGCCGCGCGGAAACTTGTAAATGATGTGTTGAAGGACCGGTGCGCGGTCCTTGATTTCGAGCAGTTTGTCGACCTGCTCCTGGTTCTCGACGACGGCGTATTTGGCTTCCGCGTGCTCGTAGATGTATTGCATCTCTTCGGGCACGGAATCCTGATAGACCGGCACCGGCACCGCGCCCAGAACCTGCGCCGCCGTGATCGACCAGTAAAGATGCGGCCGGTTGTCGCCGCAGATGGCTACCTTGTCGCCGCGCCGGACGCCCAGTGCCGCCAGGCCACAGGCCAGGGCGCGGATTTCGTCGGCGACTTCCGCCCACGTCCATGTTTGCCAAATGCCGTAGTCCTTCTCGCGGCTGGCCGGCTTGTCACCGCGCAGACGCGCGTTTTCAGCCAACAGCTTCGGAAAAGTGTCAAGATTCCCAGGTTTCGGCGAAGTGCCGGTCATACGCAAGTCCCTCCCAAGGACTGGTCGTAACTTATTCTTTGTCTTGTCGCCGAACGCAGACCGGTTTGGTATTTTATCCCGGTCCCCCCCCGATCTTCCCGCGTCAGCGCCTTTAATGAGCCATAACGGGGGCCTGCCTTCAAGCCGAAAAAGCCTATTTTTAAAAAATCACGACAACGTGACCCTTTCCGTTGTCGGGCAGGATGTGCTTTCTTCTTGATTGGTTATTGCTGAAAGGGGATTCCGGCCCCATATGCTGCCGCGAAGAGACAGACTTGAAATGAGACGTTCTTGGCCCTTAACAAAAAAGTCCTGATTATCGAAGACGATGCGCTGGTGGCGGACCTTGTCGCCGTAACCCTGCAACACGCCGGGTATAATTCACCAGAATTCGCGAACTGAAGCCCGATGTTCCGATTATCGCCATGTCGGCGGGGTATTAAGAACCTGACTCCGGAAAAAGCTCTGGCGGCGGCGGAAAAAATCGGCGCGACCATGGTTCTCGCCAAACCCCTGGCGTTGGACAGTGTGGTCACGGCGGTAAAAAAGGTGTTGGGCGACGAGTAAGCCTTTCTGGCTCTTCGACGTTTCATGTGGAATTGCCGCCCCTAAAAAGCTGCCATTCGACTTCCGCTTGGCGTAGAAAAGCTGCCATAATCAGATGTTGGCTGGAACTTCGGTTTTTAGCCGAGACTGTTGAAAAACTCTGTTGTCATCGCCGTGTGGACGTGATTCACTTTTTCCAGTGATTATGGAGAAGGAGAACGGCGATGATGGG
>LFEN01000021.1 GCA_001510075.1 Alphaproteobacteria bacterium casp-alpha2 | reverse complement strand
GGCTTGGCGCCGCCGGCGGCGCCCGACCCCTTGCATTCGCCGCAGGCCACCGACGACGGCACACGGATTTGCGCCTGTTTGCCGTGGAAAGCGTCTTCCAGGGTTATATCCATGTTAAAGCGAAGATCGGATCCGCGGCCCGCACCTTGCGCCGCGCCGCCGCCGTGACCTTGGCGGGCGCCGCCGAAATCGCCGAACATTTCATCGAAGATATCGGCGAAGCCCGAGGCAAAGCCGCCTGGTCCCCCTGGTCCCCCTGGGCCCCCGGGGCCGCCGCCGGGGCCGCCGGCGCCGGCCTGGGCAAATGCTTCGTGGCCGAAGCGGTCATAGGCAGCGCGTTTCTGGTCGTCCTTGAGGACTTCGTAGGCCTCGGATAATTCCTTGAATTTTTTTTCAGACGCTTTGTCATCCGGGTTTTTGTCCGGATGGTGTTTCATGGCAAGCTTGCGGTAGGACTTTTTAATGGTCTCCGCATCGGCGTCGCGGCTGACGCCCAGTGTCTCGTAAAAATCCCCTTTTGCCATTTCGGGCGCCCCTTACTCTTTTCACCCGATCCGGCTATTTCTTGCCTTTTTTGCCTTTGGCGTCCTTTTCTTCGGCCGCCTCTTCGAAGTCGGCGTCGTCTTTGGTATCGGAGGTTTCATCGCCAGAGGCATCAGAGGCTTCATTGGGGTCGACTTCTTCGAAGTCGGCGTCAACGATGGTGCCGTCATCGTCGCTGTCTTTGTCCCCGGCTTCCTCGTCACCTTGCGTCGCCTCGCCGCCGTCGCCTTCTTCCTGGCTCGCCTTGTAGATGGCTTCGCCGAGCTTCATGGCGGCCTCGGTGAGGGCCTCGGTCTTGGCTGTAATGGCCTCGACGTCGTCGGATTCAATCGCGTCTTTCAATTCCTGGACGCTGTCCTCGATGGCGGATTTCTCATCTTCGGAAACCTTGTCGCCATATTCCTTGAGGTTTTTTTCCGTCGAATGGATCAACGCGTCGGCGCTGTTTTTGGCATCGACCGCCTCGCGCCTGGCCTTGTCTTCTTCGGCGTGGGCCTCGGCTTCGTTGACCATGCGCTCGATATCGTCGTCCGACAGCCCGCCCGAGGCCTGGATGCGGATTTGCTGTTCCTTGCCGGTGGCCTTGTCCTTGGCGGTGACGTTGACGATGCCGTTGGCGTCAATGTCGAAGGTGACTTCGATCTGCGGCATGCCGCGCGGTGCCGAGGGCAGGCCGACCAGATCGAACTGGCCGAGAACCTTATTATCTGACGCCATTTCCCGTTCGCCCTGGAAGACGCGGATGGTGACCGCCGTCTGGTTGTCTTCGGCGGTCGAGAACACCTGGGATTTGCGCGTCGGGATGGTGGTGTTGCGATCAATAAGCCGGGTGAAAACGCCGCCCAGGGTTTCGATGCCAAGCGACAGCGGCGTTACGTCGAGCAACAACACGTCTTTGACGTCGCCTTGCAGCACGCCGCCCTGAATGGCGGCGCCGATGGCGACGACTTCGTCCGGGTTGACGCCCTTGTTCGGTTCGCGGCCGAAAAAGTCCTTCACCGTTTCCGTCACTTTGGGCATGCGGGTCATGCCGCCGACCATGATGATCTCGTTGATGTCGCTGGCCTTGAGACCGGCGTCCTTCAATGCCTTCTTGCAGGGTTCCACCGTGCGCTTGATCAGCTCTTCGACCAGGGATTCCAGTTTCGCCCGCGTCAGCTTGATGGTCAGATGCTTGGGACCGGACTGATCCGCCGTGATGAAAGGCAGGTTGACTTCGGTCTGCGTTGCGCTGGACAGTTCGATCTTGGCTTTTTCGGCTGCCTCTTTGAGGCGCTGCAGGGCCAGCTTGTCTTCGCGCAGATCGATGCCATTTTCTTTTTTAAACTCGTCGGCCAGGAAGTCGACGATGCGGATATCGAAATCCTCGCCGCCGAGGAAGGTGTCGCCGTTGGTCGATTTGACCTCGAACACGCCGTCGCCGATTTCGAGAATAGAGACATCGAACGTGCCGCCGCCGAGATCATAGACGGCGATAATGCCGGCTTCTTTTTTATCGAGCCCGTAGGCGAGCGCGGCCGCCGTCGGCTCGTTGATGATGCGCAGCACTTCCAGGCCGGCGATTTTACCCGCGTCCTTGGTTGCCTGGCGCTGGGAATCGTTAAAGTAGGCGGGAACCGTAATCACCGCCTGCGTCACTTCGGCGCCGAGGAAGCTTTCCGCCGTTTCCTTCATTTTTTGCAGGATGAATGCGGAAATCTGGCTCGGGGAATATTTCTGGTCATTAACCTCGACCCAGGCATCGCCGTTGTCGCCCTTGACGATTTCATAGGACACCAGTTTTTTGTCTTTTTTCGTGATCGGGTCGTCATAGGGGCGCCCGATCAGGCGCTTGATGGCGGACAGCGTGTTGGAAGGGTTGGTGACGGCCTGGCGCTTGGCCGACTGGCCGACCAGCCGTTCGCCGCCCTCGATAAACGCAACGATGGACGGCGTCGTGCGCGCGCCCTCGGCGTTTTCCAGGACCTTGGCGTCCTTGCCGTCCATGACGGCGACGCAGGAATTGGTGGTGCCTAAGTCGATTCCGATGACTTTGCTCATGTTATCCTCTTTTTTTGACGTTTCAGGCGTTAAAAGGCCGCTAAAAGCGGCTTTCTTCAACGACCCTATATTATCTGGGCGTTATATAGGTCCGGCGGGGAAAGGACGCAACCTTAGCCGTGATAAAAAATTCATCCCGGCCTCCCCCTAACATACCGCCCGTAAAGCCTTTTTCAGCTTCTTACAACTCCTCGTCCAGCGTGTGGCCCGGCTCCTCGCCTTTGTTCTCATAGGCCGTCTGGCCGTCTTCGGCGGCCCCGGCTTCCTTCGGCGGCGCATTTGCCGCGTCGCCGTTCTCTTTAGGGCCACCCTTCGACACGCCGACCTTGGCCGGGCGCAGCAGGCGATCGTTCAGCACATAGCCGGTTTCAACCACCTGAATGACGGTGGCATGGGGTTTCGACGGATCGTCCACTTCGAACATGGCTTCGTGGAAGTTATGGTCGAATTTCTGACCCATGGCGTCGATGGTCTTGATGCCGAAACGCTCGAACGTCGCCAGCATGTCGCGCTCGGTCATTTCCAGGCCGACCATGACCTGCTCGAGGGCGGGATCCTGACGGCGGGCATCGGCGTCGACGCTGGCCATGGCGCGGCGCATGTTGTCGGCGACGGGCACCATCTCGCGGGCGAAGTTGGCGATGGCGTATTTGGCGGCGTCTTCTTTATCGCGCTGGGCGCGGCGGCGGACGTTTTCCGATTCGGCCAGGGCGCGCAACAGCTTGTCATTGAGATCGGCGAGCTTTTCTTCCGGCGAAAGCTCGGCTTCTGTTTCCGTTTCCTCTGCCTCCGCCGTCTCTGATTCCCTGGCGGCCTCCGCCTCTTCGCCCTCTGGGGCTTCCGGCCTATTGGCAGCCTCTTCTTCGGCGACGTCTTCTTCGGGGTTCTGGTTTTCTTCAGCGTCCACGGCGGGTGTTTCCTTGTCTTTTTCAGTCATTGTTTAGCTTCGCCCCGACATTGCCATCATGGCCGAGGAAGCGGCTGATCAGCCTCGACGTATAATCGACCATGGGGATGATGTTGGCGTAATTGATGCGGGTTGGGCCGATGACGCCGATGGCGCCGACGACTTTTTCTTCCGAGTTTCGATAAGGCCCGACGATCATCGAACAGCCGGCCAAATTAAACAGGTTGTTGTCGGCGCCGATGAAAATGCGCACGCCTTCCGCCGTGTCGGTCAACGACAGCAGCTTCAGCATTTCTTCTTTGGTATCGAGCGCCGAGAACAGGGCGCGAATTTGCTCGAGGTCGGCCAAGGCCGAAACATCGTCGAGCAGGTGCGCCTGACCACGAATAATCAACGCGCCGCCCTGCTCGCCGCCGGCCCAGGTGGCAAGGCCGCTTTCAACGACCCGCGTCGTCAGTTCGTCCAGATAGACGCGGTGCTGATCCAGTTCGGTGATGATTTCGTCGTAGGCTTCGCTCAATGTGCGCCCGACAAGGCGGGAGCTGAGAAAATTCGTCGCCTCCACCAACGCCGACGGCGGCAGATTGGCGGGTGTCTCGATGATGCGGTTCTCGACGATGCCGGTTTCCGTCACCAGCACCACCAGCGCCCGGCCGGGGCTGAGATTGACAAATTCAATGTGGCGCAGCGGGCTTCCCGCCTTCGGCGCCATGACCAGAGACGCGCAACGGGCCAGCCCGGACAGCGCCGACGTCGCTTCTTCCAGCAATCCTTCCAGGTTGTTGGGCGTGCCGGCGCACTGCACGTCGATGGTTTTGCGTTCTTCTTCCGTCAGGTTGCCGACTTCTAAAATACCATCGACGAACATCCTGAGGCCGGCTTCCGTCGGCAGGCGACCGGCGGACGTATGCGGCGCGAACAGCAGACCCGTCTCTTCCAGGTCCGCCATGACGTTGCGGATGGTCGCCGGCGACAGGTTGACGTTGAGCCGCCGCGAAAGCGTCCTGGAGCCCACCGGCTCGCCGGATTCGACATAGGATTCGACGATGTGGCGCAGAATTTCGCGGGCGCGCTCGTTGAGTTCGGCAATCATCGGCAGAATTTAGGGACGCGGACTGCTATCGTCAATGAAAGGCCGGGAATAAGGCGCAATTTCTTTACCTGATGGGGGCGAAGAGGTAGGAATCCCCTTTAATTACAAAATGCCCCTAATAATAAGGAACAAGCATGCCCAAAGGCGATATTAACAGACCATCCGGCCGCAAGGTCGATGAATTACGGGCCATCACCCTGGAGGCCAACGTCACCAAGCACGCCGAAGGCTCCTGCATGGCGTCATTCGGTGATACCAAGGTGCTGATTACGGCTTCCGTCGAAGAACGCGTGCCGCCGTGGCTGCGCGATTCCGGCGCCGGCTGGGTGACGGCGGAATACGGCATGCTGCCGCGCGCCACCAATACCCGCACCGGGCGCGAAGCCGCGCGCGGCAAGCAATCGGGCCGGACCCAGGAAATCCAGCGCCTGATCGGGCGAAGCATGCGCGCCGCCACCGACCTGAAAGCCATGGGCGAAATGCAGATCACGCTGGATTGCGACGTCCTGCAGGCCGACGGCGGCACCCGCACGGCGGCCATCACCGGCGCCTATGTGGCGCTGCGGCTGGCGTTTCAGCGTTGTGTCGATTTAGGCATCCTGGAATCCGTGCCCTTGAAGGACAACGTCGCCGCCGTATCGTGCGGCATCTATCAGGGTCATTCGGTGCTCGATCTGGATTACGCCGAGGACAGCAATGCTGATGCCGACGCCAACTTCGTACTCACCGGGTCCGGCGATATTGTCGAAATTCAAGGCACGGCGGAAGGCGACCCGTTCAGCAAAGAACAGTTCCTGCAACTGATGCAGCTGGCCGAAAAAGGCATCGCAGAACTGGTCGACATCCAAAAGTCCGTTTTCGATAAGGGATAGATTGCATCGTGGCGCGGCACTTCGACGAGAACAAACTGGTCATCGCCAGCCACAACCCCGGCAAGGTGCGCGAAATCGGCGACTTGTTGGCGGGCTTCGATGTTGGCGTCGTCTCGGCAAGCGATCTCGCCTTGGAAGAACCAATCGAGGACGGTAAAACATTCGTTGCCAATGCGGAACTAAAAGCCCGCGCCGCTGCAAATGCCGCAAACCTGCCTGCCTTGGCCGACGATTCCGG
Organism: Alphaproteobacteria bacterium casp-alpha2; assembly: GCA_001510075.1. Taxonomy (GTDB): domain Bacteria; phylum Pseudomonadota; class Alphaproteobacteria; order Rhodospirillales; family Casp-alpha2; genus Casp-alpha2. The sequence continues at coordinate 16,740 of LFEN01000021.1, read as the reverse complement.
GCTCGCGGTGGCAGCGCTGGGCGGCGAGCCCGGTATCTATTCGGCGCGCTGGGCGGGACCGGAAAAGGATTTCAGCAAAGCCATGCAGAAGGTCGAAGACTCCCTCAAGGGGCAAGACGACCGGCGCGCCAAATTCGTCTGCGCGCTGGCGCTGTGCTGGCCGGACGGGCATTTGGAAACCTTTGAAGGCGCCGTTTCCGGCAACCTCGTCTGGCCGCCGCGTGGAACCAACGGTTTTGGCTATGATCCCACCTTTGTCGCCGACGGATATGATAGTACCTTTGGTGAAATGGACCCGGACAAGAAGCATCACATCAGCCACCGGGCCGATGCCTTCAGGAAAATGGTCGATGCCTGTTTCAGGACATAAAACCCTCGGCGTTTATATCCACTGGCCGTTCTGTGCCTCCAAGTGCCCGTACTGTGACTTCAACAGCCATGTCGGCGACGGCATCGATCACGCGCGCTGGGCCCGGGCGCTGGAATCGGAACTTAACCTGGTCGCCATGGAAACGCCGGAACACACCGTCACCAGCATCTTTTTCGGCGGCGGCACGCCGTCGTTGATGGACCCGCAAACGGCCGGCTCATTGATTGCCAGCGTCAAAAAGCGCTGGAAGAGCGTCCCCAACATGGAAGTCACGCTGGAGGCCAACCCGTCAACCGCCGAGGCCGGCCGCTTTCGCGCCTTCAGAGACGCCGGCGTCAACCGGCTGTCGATCGGGGTTCAGTCGTTGCGCGATGATTACTTGAAGTTTCTCGGGCGCGGCCATTCTGCCTCCGAAGCCATCGACGCCATCGAGCTGGCGGAAAACCTGTTCCCGCGTTTATCGTTCGATTTGATGTACGGCCTTCCCGGCCAGACGGCGGCGGATTGGTGCCAGGAACTGGCGCAGGCCCTGGAACTGGCGGGGTCTCACCTGTCGCTGTATCAACTTTCCATCGAGCCAGGCACAGCGTTCGGTCGCGACGGCGTCAAGGCCACGGACGAGCTGACCGGGGTCGAGCTTTACGAAATCACCCACGAGCGCCTCGCCATCGCCGGGCTGCTGGCCTACGAAATTTCAAACCATGCGCGCCCGACCTGCGAATGCCGGCATAACCTCGATATCTGGCAGGGCGGCGATTATGTCGGCATCGGCCCCGGTGCCCACGGCCGTGTCACCGGGCGAAACCGAACCGAAGCCCACTACCGCATCCACGATCCCAACCGCTGGCTGCAACGGGTCGAGGAAAAAGGCCACGGCACGGGCAAGCGGCAAAGCTTGCCCAAACGCATGCGCGCCGAGGAAATCATCATGACCGGGCTGAGGCTATGCGAAGGCGTCAACTTTGAGCGTTTCCGGGTGGCAACGGGAAAAGACCCCGAAGATTTCATCAGCCCCGGCGGCCTTGGGCGAATGATCGACGGTCGCTTTATCGAAGCCGACGACATCGGCATCCGCGCCACGCCGCAAGGGCGGCTGTGCCTGAACGAGGTACTGCGGCAATTGCTGGCGGTTTAGGGCGTTAGCCGGTGCTCCAGGCTCTGGGCCGCTTCATGCCCAAGGGGTCGGTATGAGGGCCGGAGTCGATAAAGGGCGCGTTTTTATCCACGAGAGGTCATTCCTTTTTCCAAGGCCAAGCCTGCCTCACTATAAACAGCGGTCCGGACCCCGCAACTTGATCTATATCAATGATCGGCGCGGCTGCTTGACTGCGGTTTGCGTTGCGGGCAGTTTTGCAACATGGCTGGTATGAAAAAACTTTTCGACGATACGCGCGCCCTGCTGCGCGGCGGGGACGCGAAAAACCCTCTTGTTGTCGCCGTATCGAGCCGGTGTCAGGGCAAGTTTAACAGCAAGGTTTCCATTCGTGATTTCAATGTCACCATCGATCAGCCAAAAGCCTTTGGCGGCGAAAATGCCGGCCCGAAACCTTCCGAGATGCTGTTGGCCGCCCTGGCCGCGTGCCAGGAAGTCACCTACCGTCTGTATGCCGACGGCCTGTCCATTCCGCTGGACGGGGTCAGGGTTGAATTGACCGGATTGATGGATCTGAACGGGTTTCTCGGCGTCGATGATAATGTCAGCGCCGGGTTTCAGGAAATACGCGGCACCGTTCATCTGGATAGCACCGCTTCGGACGCCGATCTTGAGCGGCTTCGCCAGGAAGTCGAAAAACACTGCCCGGTGCTTGATGATCTGCGGCGCCCGGTTGATGTCGAGATTGTCGCCCGGCGGGAATCCAAAACCTAATTATATGTCTTCTGGGCCGCCTGAAACGTATCCGGCGCGCGGCTGATGATTTCAGGCCCCTTGCGGGTTACCTTCATCACCGCCAATCCCCGTTCCGCCACCCCTTCGGGCAGGAAGCGGAAAATACCGTCGCGGCCCCAAAAGCCGCTGGGAACGGTAATGGCGGCAGCCGAAAAATCGGCGCCGTTTTTGCCCCTGGCGAGCACGGCGGCAAGGGCGGCAGCGTCATAAGCCAGCGTCGCCAGCCTGGGCGGGGATTTGCCGAAGGTGGCTTTATAGGCGTTTTCAAAATCGCTTCGCGCCACCGGCGAGGGGGCCGCAAACCAGCCGCCCAACAGCGCCGGTTCGGCGCCGATGTCTTTATCATCCCATTGCCCGGTACCCATCATGCGGACCTTTTTGGGGTCAATGTCATAAAACGGCAGCAGGGCGGCGATCGACTGCAAGCGCTTGCCGCCGTCGGCGACCAGCAGCGCATCAAAGGGAAGCTTGCCGATGGTCTGCAACCTCTCGAGGCGTTTATGAGCGCGCTTGGAAATTTCGTCTTCCTTGTCTTCAAGTTCCTTGCGTTGGCCGAGCAGCGCCTGGCGGCGGATGTCGTATTCGGCCAGCGCCTTGACGGCGGGGGCGAAGTCGTCTGCCTGGGGGTCATAAAACTGGATCTTGGCGACGCTGCCGCCAGCCCGCGCGACGGCCGCTTCAAGCGCACGAACGACGGTTTCCCCGTAAACGGTATCCGGCGCCAGGGCGGCATAGCGCAGGATGCCCTTGGACCGCGCAAAGGCGACGATGCGGTTAATTTCCGCGCTCGGCAGAAAGCCCATGGTGTAGGTGCCGTTGCCGGCGATCGAACGATCCGACGAAAAAGACACCACCGGCACATTGGCGGCGCGGGCCGCCGGGCCGACGGCGCGCACGCTGGCCGACAGCAACGGCCCCAAAATCATCGACGCGCCATCGCCGACGGCCACCGTCGCCGCCTGGACCGCGCCCGTGGCCGTGCCCTTGGTATCGCGAACCAACAATTCGAATTTTTTATCGGCAAAGGCAAACACCGCCAGTTGGGCAGCGTTCAACATGGCCTGGCCAAGCCGGGCGTTGGTCCCGCTTAGCGGCACCAACAGCGCCACCCGGACGGTATCGCCGGACGCCGGCATGGGCACCGAGGAACGAAGCCCCGGTACCGTCTGGTCCCTCGCTTCACTCGGTGGGCGATTGAGGAAGGGCTTGAAAGAAAGCGGCGGGGCGGTATCCGTCGCCGTCCCTCGGGAGTCCCCTGGGGAGTCCCGATTAGGCGGGGCGGCCGCAGTTTCCGGGGCCGTTTTTGTGGCCGGAACAGGGGGCGGCGTTATTGACGTCGGAAACGGATAGGGGCCGGCAAACAAAAACCTCGGCTCTGGGTTGGTTTTTTCTTTTGGCCGGGGTTTCTGCTCTGCTTTGACGGCGGCGCTCCCGGTGGCGTCAGCGCCGGGCGCTCTATCTCCTTGCAACCAGGGTGCGTTTTTGGAAGTCTGGCAGGCAGCTAACAACAACGTAATGGCAATGGCCCATGGCTGGACACGCAGGCGCGAAAGCAAGGCGGAATAACCGATCATCGGCGGGTGCTGCCTCTCGTGTTAATAAGAACGCTCTGCCGACTAAGCCTAATCATGGGCGGGCTGGGAGTAAACCGTCTGGGCGGCCCCAAGAACAACAAGCCGGGGGAGCGCTGGCTGAGGGCCTTGTCATCGTCGCCACGCCCATCGGCAACGCCGCCGACATTACCTTGCGGGCTTTGGACGCCTTGCGCCAGGCCGACGTCATCGCCTGTGAAGACACCCGCGTCACTTCCAAGTTGCTGGCTATTCACGGCATTGCCTCTCCGCTGGTTCCCTATCACGAGCACAACGCGGGTCGTGTCGGGCCGAGATTGATTGAGCGCCTAAAAAACGGCGAAACCGTGGCGTTGGTGTCGGACGCCGGAACGCCCCTGGTATCTGATCCCGGCTATAAACTGGTCCGCGCCTGTCTGGAAGAAAAAATCCCGGTAACGCCATTGCCCGGCGCATCGTCGATCCTAGCGGCGCTGGTGGTCTCCGGGCTGCCGACGGATCGTTTCTTTTTCGCCGGTTTTCTGCCGCCGAAATCCGCCGCCAGGCTTTCGGCCCTGGCCGAGATCGCCGAAATCCCCGCCACCCTGGTGTTTCTGGAAACGGCAAAACGCTTAACCGCCGCCCTCCAGGACATGGCTGCCGTCCTCGGCGTTCGAGAGGCCGCCGTGGCGCGCGAGCTGACCAAGAAGTTCGAGGAAACCCGGCGCGGCACGCTCGACGATCTGGCGGCGCATTACCGCGAGGCCGGCGCGCCCCGTGGCGAGGTGACGATTGTCGTCGCCCCCTTTGCCGGGCAGGGCATCGACGATACGGAACTCGACCGCTTGCTGCTGGCCGCCCTCGACGGCGCCAGCGTAAAAGACGCCGCCCAGATCGTGACGGCGGCGACGGGATTGCAAAAAAAACGCGTCTACGCCCGCGCGCTTGTGCTTAAAGAAGGCCGGGAATAGGGCCTTCTTTGATGTCCGATCCTAAATATCGAAAAAAAACCGCGGCGCTCAAACGAGGCCGGATGGCCGAAACCTTGTCGGTGTTCTCGCTCAGATGCCGGGGATACCGCATCCTGGCCAGGGGCTTTCGCGCCCCGGTGGGGGAAATCGACATCATCGCCCAAAAAGCCGGGGTGCTTGTTTTTGTTGAGGTTAAGGCCAGGCGCGACCTGGCCACGGCGGCGGACGCCATCACCAACAAGCAACGCCACCGCATCGTCCGCGCCGCGATGGCGTTTGTTCAGACCCGCGCCGAACTTGCTTCTCTGGACCAGCGCTTTGACGCGATGTTAGTCAGGCCGTGGACGTTGCCGGTGCATCTTGTTGATGCCTGGCGGCCAGACCATTAAAATAGCGATTCGCAGAAAGGGGTAATGCCGATGAAAGCCAGCCTTGCGGGATTGTTTCGATTACGAAATGTTGGCCTTTTGCTTGGCCTCTTGACGATTACCGGTTGTGCCGGGGCCGTCATCGGCGGTGGCGCCGCCGTCGGCACCGCCGCCTATCAGGAGCGCGGCGTCAGAGGCGTGGCCCGCGATATCGCCACGGCGACGCGAATCCGCACCGGGCTGATCAACGCCGGGGAGAAATACGTCTCCGGCGTCGGCGTTGAGGTCTATGAGGGCCGGGCGCTGTTGACCGGGGTGCTGGCCGACGAGGCCACCCGCGCCCAAGCCGTCGGCCTTGTCTGGAAGGTGGAAGGCGTCAAGGACGTGCTCAACGAAATCCAGATCGGGGCCTCGTCGCTCCGCGATCTGGCCAAGGATTCCTGGGTGACGACGCAGTTGAAAACCAAGCTCACGTTTGACCGTGAAATTCTCGCCATCAATTATTCCATGGAAACGGTCAACGGCATCGTCTATTTGATCGGCATCGCCCAGAACCAGAAAGAACTCGACCGGGTTATCGCCCATGCCCGCGACATCGATTACGTGCGCAACATCATCAGCCATGTGCGGGTGAAAAAGGGCCGGTCTTGAGGCTGCCGCCAACCATCCGGCGGCAGTTGACCGACATCGGCAAGGCTGCCGATGATGATATCGATCTTGCCGCAAGCGCCCTGGTGCTGGCCTCGGCCGAGCGGCCGGGGGTCACGCTTGCCGCCTATCACCGGCATCTCGAAAAACTGAGCGCCGAGGTTCAGGCCTATGTCGGGCAGACAAAGGCATCGCCAGCGCTCGACCTTCGCATCGAGGCCCTGGGCCAGGTACTGGTTCGGCGCTACGGGTACGGCGGCACGGACGAGGTTTTCGACGATCTCGACGCCGCCAACCTGATGCGCGTCATCGACAGCCGGTCCGGCCTTCCCGTCGCGCTTGGCATTTTATATATGCAAACGGCCCGTAGGCTCGGCTGGGCCGTCTCGGGGTTGAATTTTCCGGGCCGCTTTCTGGTGCGCCTGGAAGGCGACGGCGAGCGGCAGATTATCGATCCTTTCGGCGGCGGGGCGGTCCTGGAACCCTGGGCCATGCGCGATATTTTCAAGCAAATCGAAGGCAACCATGTCGAGCTCAGGCCCGAAAATTACCGCGCCATGGGCAACCGGGAAATACTCTTGCGGCTGCAAAACAACATCAAATCCCGGCAACTGCGCGCCGGGCAACTGGAAGACGCGCTCGAAACGCTGCAAGCCATGTTACTGTTTGCGCCCGATACAACCGATCTTTGGCGCGAAGCCGGGGTGCTCTTTGTCCGCCTTGACCGGGCCCGAGAGGCCATTGCGGCGCTGGAAGAATATCTCCGGCGGTGCGGCGGCGAAGATAAACGCTACAATACGTCCGTGCTATTGCAGGATCTGCGCGCCCGGCTAAATTAGCATTAGTTCGGGGCTGATAGACCCACCACAAAGACACGAAGGCACTAAGAAAGCGGCAAAAAGTGTTTTATTCTTCTCTTCGCGCCTTTGTGCCTTGGTGGTTAAATTTTTTTGGACACTGCTTATGACACTTTCCGTGGCTATTCAGATGGACCATATCGAGTCTATCGACATCGACGGCGACAGCACCTTCGTGCTGGCACTGGAGGCGCAGCGTCGCGGGCATCAGGTTTATCACTACCTGCCCGAACACCTGGCCTTCGTCGAAGGCCGAGTGCTGGCCTTGGCGCAACCGCTGGAAGTGCGGCGCGAAAAGGGCAACCATTTTAGCCTCGGCCACCAGGGCACGCTCGACCTTGCCGATATGGATGTCGTGCTGCTGCGCCAGGACCCGCCCTTTGACATGGGCTACATCACGACGACGCATCTACTCGATCACATCCACCCGAAAACCCTGGTCGTCAACGACCCGGAAGAAGTGCGCAACGCGCCGGAAAAACTTTTTGTCGCCCACTTCCCCGACCTCATGCCGCCGACGATGATTGCGTCGGACCGAGACCGCATCATCACCTTCAGAGAAGAGCATAAGGACATTATTTTAAAGCCGCTGTACGGCAACGGCGGCGCCGGGGTTTTTCATGTCACGCCGGGCGATGAAAACCTCAATGCCTTGCTGGAAATGTTTACGGAATTTTACCGCGAGCCGGTCATCGCCCAGAAATACCTGCCGGAAGTGCGCGCCGGCGACAAGCGCATCATCCTCATCGACGGCGAGCCCAAAGGGGCCATCAACCGGGTGCCGGCAAAGGGCGAGGCGCGCTCCAACATGCACGTCGGTGGTGTTGCGAAAAGGGCCGAACTTAATGCCCGTGAAAAAGAAATCTGCGCCGCCATCGGCCCCGACCTGAAAGCCCGCGGTCTTATATTTGTCGGCATCGACGTCATCGGCGACTACCTGACCGAAATCAACGTCACCTCGCCGACCGGATTGCAGGAAATTAATCGCTTCGATGATGTGTGTCTGGAATCCGACATCTGGGATGTGATTGAGGCGAAGATTTAGTAGGCTCGATAAAACACTAGCGTTCTCTTTTCGTTCTCGCTATAGTGAAGCACAAAATTATCGGGGGTCACTCCACACATGGTCGCACGCGTTACTACCGTCGACTTTCAGGGCTTCGACGTTTTGGACGTCGACGTTCAGGTGCAGATGTCGTCGGGGTTGCCGGCGTTTACCATCGTCGGCCTGCCGGACAAGGCCGTCGCCGAAAGCCGCGAGCGGGTGCGGGGCGCGTTGCATGCCATGGGCCTGGCGCTGCCGAGCAAACGCATCATCGTTAATCTGGCGCCGGCGGATCTGTTAAAAGAAGGCTCCCACTTCGATTTGCCGATCGCCTTGGGGCTGTTGGCCGCCATGGAGGTTTTGCCGGCAGATGAAATCGCCGGTTTTGTCGCCTTGGGCGAGCTGGCGCTCGACGGCGGGCTGTCGCGGGTCACGGGCGTGCTGCCCGCCGCCATTCACGCTGACAGCCGAGGCTTGGGCCTGATCTGCCCCGGCAGTTTGGGCGGCGAGGCGGCCTGGGCGGCGAACGTGCAGGTGCTGGCGCCCGCCACCTTGCTGGCGCTGATCAACCATTTCAAGGGCACGCAGGTGCTGACCCCGCCGCAAGCCCGGCTTGCCGACAACGCCCCCCAATATCCGGACATGTCCGACATCAAGGGCCAGGAAACCGCCAAGCGCGCCGTCGAGATCGCCGCCGCCGGCGGCCATAATCTGTTGATGGTCGGGCCGCCCGGGGCCGGTAAATCCATGTTGGCGGCGCGCCTGCCCGGCTTGCTGCCACCCCTGGACGCTGCGGAAGTTCTCGAAATCAGCATGATCCGCTCGCTCGCCGGTGAATTGCCGGACGGTGCGTTGACCAACGAGCGGCCGTTTCGCGAGCCGCATCATTCGGCGTCCATGGCGGCCCTGGTCGGCGGTGGGCAGCGGGCCAAGCCGGGCGAGGTGTCGTTGGCGCACCTGGGCGTTTTGTTTCTCGACGAATTGCCGGAATTCCAGAAACCGGCGCTGGAGGCATTGCGCCAGCCCCTGGAAGCCGGTCGCGTCACCGTCGCCCGCGCCAACGCGCATGTCACCTATCCGGCGCGCATTCAACTGATCGCCGCCATGAACCCGTGCCGCTGCGGCTATCTCGATAACCCGGCCGAAGCCTGTTCGCGCGCGCCCAACTGCGCGCGTGACTATCAGGGCAAAATTTCCGGGCCGCTGTTCGACCGCATCGATTTGCATGTCGAGGTTCCCGCCGTTAACCCGGCGGATTTGGACCTGCCGCCGCCCATGGAATCGTCTTGCGACATTGCGGCGCGCATCGCCAAGGCCCGCGCCATCCAGAAACAACGCTTCGAACACCTGGGCAGCGAAAACAAACTGGTACGCACCAACGCCGACGCCGACGGCAAGCTGCTCGACGCCACGGCCCGGCCCGACGATGCCGGGCGGCGGTTGCTGGTCGAAGCCTCGGAACGGCTAGGGCTGACGGCGCGCGGCTATCACCGGGTGCTGCGCGTGGCCCGCACGCTCGCCGACCTCGACGGCGCCGCCCCGGACGACCCGGCGCTGACCCGCATCCATATCGCCGAGGCGCTGTCTTATCGCCGCGTCAAACCGGGGCAAGGCGCCATCATGATGGAACACGCCCGCCACCGTGCCTGAGGGGGGCGTGAGGGAAATTCGCCTACTAACTTCTGAGGCTGAAATCCCCGGCGGATATGTCGCCGGTATTGGCGCCGGTGACGTCGGCGATTTGGTAGGAATTGCTCGCCGTCATGGCTGACGCATCATCGGTGTAATAGACATCAACGCCCGCCGTTCCCGACCCGTCGCCCAAGACAACGATGGCCGCGCCCGCGGTGCCACTAGATGCATCCAGGGGCGTCGCCGACAGCGTGGCGCTAAGGGATTCAAAATAATCCGTCCCGTCGCTCAGCGTGCCGGCATTGCCGAAGCCGAAATCCGCATCCGACAGACCGAAGCTATCCCCGTCGGCGTTCGAAAAATCGGTGATGGTATCGGTGCCCAACGACGCCGCCCTGGCCAGCGCATCGGCGCCGCTGCCGCCGTCGAACAAAAATTCGTCGGCGCCCGCGCCGCCGCTCAGCGTGTCGGCGCCCTGCCTGCCGGCCAGCACGTCATCGCCGGCATAGCCGAAAATATTGTCAGCCCCAGCACTGCCCGTTAGGGTATCGGCGCCGTCGGTGCCGTCGATGCGGTCGTCTGCATCGGTACCGGCGACAAGCTCGTCGTCGCGGTCCCGGTTCCTCGGCCCCAGCGCCGGAATGGTGATCAGGTCGGGGTCGAAGACAAACGTGTAGCCGGTGCCCAGCAACGCATCTGCGTCTGAGGCTTCCGCTTGAGCGGCGGGGTCGTCGTTGAAGCCCTCGCCCAGAGTATCTTCGAGGGTGGTAACGGCAATTTCTTCGACTTCCTCTGATGCCGCCGGTTCGCTTTCCCCTTCTTTGTCTTTCACCGCCGGTCCATCCCGGTCCTGGCGGGGCCTGAGCGGCGTCCGCCCGGCAAAAATAAAATCGTCCGGGTTGATGGGGCGCGCCGCCACCTGCGTCAGCCCGAAGGCGCGCGGATCGACGGCTTCGGCGGCGGAAATGGCGGCGGTCAGCGCTTCTTCCGGATCGGCGCCGGACTGGATCGCCTGATCAAAAGCGTTCAGCGCCGCCGCCTCGCCGGTGACCAGATTGTCGACAGTGTTGTAGGCGAGATCGTAGGCAGCGTCATCGAAGGCGATTTCCGCCTCGGCGCGCACCAGGTCGTGGATTTCCAGAAATTCGGGGCTTTTGGTCGGGTCCGGTTTTTCGCCGAGCGCGGCGACGACATCATCAGGGCCGGGCCGGGCACGCCAACGGGCGGCGAGAATGGCGTCGTCAATGGAGACCTCGGCGGCCAACCGGGCAAAGGTGGCGTCGGCTTCCAGCGCCACGGGATCGTTTTCCAGCGCCGCGCCTTCTTCCGCCGACAGCATCCGCCGGCTTTCTGTTTCCTCTTTGGCGGCGGCCTCGCCGGCGGCATCAAGGGCGGCGGTGCGGTCTTCCTCGTCTTCCTTGCGGGCCGCCAGCGTTGCTTGCCGGTCAGCGACCTGGGCGGCGGTTTCGGCGAACACGGCGTCAGCGGCGAAACCGACGGGATCGTCGATTTCGATAAAGCGTTGGTTTTGGCGGCTCCCGACCTCGGCAATCACCGCATCCAGCGCCTGCAGCTCTTCCGGCGGCAGTGTTTCCTGCTCGCTCCCGGTAACCGCCGCCGACCAGCCGGCGAAGTTAGCCTCTTGATCAACAGGGGCGGACGGGGGGGCACCCGGTGCGGGCGTTTTGGCAGCGACGGCAGTCTCTATGTCAGCCAGAACATCACCCGGAAGCGACGCGTCCGCTGTCCAGCCTGCGGCTTCAATGGCGTCCCTAGCCGCCGTATTGGCGCTGACTTCGGCGAATGTTGCGTCGGCTTCGGCGGCGACGGGGTCCTCGCCGAAGTCCAGATCTTCGCCGCCCTCGACATCGGGATTAACGACAGATTCAAGCGCATCGCGGCCCGGATCACGCGGCGCGGGTGGCGCAGGCTGCTCGGGTAGCTTCGGGGCCTGAGAGGCATCCTGGGGGGCCGGGGCTTTTTCCGCCTTCACCGTGTCCGCTGACCAACCGGAGGCGAAGATGGCTTCGTCGGCGGCGACGTCGGCCGCCATTTTCGAAAAGACGGCGTCGGCGGCATCGGCCACGGGATCGGGAATACCGTCCGGGCTCTCCCCGGCGACGGCGCCATCGTTTTCCTCTTTCCCCAACGCCTTCTGGATCGACGTCACCCAGCCGTCATCCTGGTCATCGGGGAAAAGGAGGTTGCCGGTTCTACTCACAGGTTGCGGGCCGTTTTCATGGAGTTAAGAGTGCGATTCTACACCGTCTAAATCGATGCGTGAATCCGCCCCGGAAATGGCCCGCCAAGGCGCTGAATTCATTGTCTTTCAGGGCCGCCCCGACAACGGGCGGGCGGGAGACAGGCGGCCAAAAGGCGCGAATCGGGGGAATTAGGAGCGCCTAGGGGCGTTTAATCATACCGCCGAGATCGCGCCCGGCAAAAATGTGGACGTGAAAGTGCGGCACTTCCTGGTGCGCATCCCGGCCGTTGTTGGCGAGGAACCGGTAGCCGCCTTCGACGGCGCCCTGTTCGCGGGCGACGGTGCCGACGGCGCGGAAAAAACCGGCGATTTCCCCATCCGTGGCGTTGTCGGAAAAATCATCCAGTGACACGTACGGCCCCTTAGGGATGACCAGCACATGCGTCGGCGCCTGCGGGTTGATGTCCTTGAAGGCCAGGGCCCAATCGTCTTCGAACACCTTGTCGCAGGGAATGTCGCCTTTGAGGATTTTGGCAAAAATGTTTTCCGGATCATAAGCCATGCTTATTCCCTGCTTTCCTTTTCCTCGATACCGGTTTGTCCGGTGCGGCTTTCGAGTTCGTCCATAACATCTTCAGGCCGGATGCCCTGCTCCGCCCACAAGATCAACAGATGGTACAGCAAATCGGCGCTTTCCGAGATGACGTGCTGCGGCGTTTCGCGAAGCGCTGCGATAATGACTTCCGTCGCCTCTTCGCCGATCTTTCGGGTCATCTTGCCGAGCCCTTCATCGAAGAGGCTGGCGGTGTAGGACTCGCTCGGATCGGCCCCCTTGCGGCTTTCGATGGTTTTATAAAGCTGATCGAGGAAATGGGCTGTCTTTTCGCTTTCGCTCATAATGCATCATCCCTTACCGCGGCGCCCGCCGCCTTCATGTGGGCCTTGGCTTCGGCAATGGTATAGGTGCCGAAGTGAAAAATCGAGGCCGCCAAAACAGCCGACGCATGGCCTTGCATGACGCCTTCGACCAAATGATCGAGCGTGCCGACGCCGCCGGACGCGACCACCGGGATGGGGACCGCGTCAGCGACGGCGCGCGTCAGTTCCAGGTTGAAGCCCGCCTTGGTGCCGTCCCGGTCCATGGAGGTCAGCAGAATTTCTCCGGCGCCCAGCTCGGCCATGCGACGGGACCAGCCGATGGCCTCGATCCCCGTCGCCTCGCGGCCGCCGTGGGTAAATATCTCAAAGGTGTCCGGGCCGGTGCTTTTGGCGTCGACGGAAACGACGATGCACTGGCTGCCGAATTTTTGCGCCGCCTCGCCGACGAAGTCCGGGTTTTTAACCGCCGCCGTATTGATCGCGACCTTGTCGGCGCCGGCCAACAGTAATTTTCGGATATCGTCGGTGGTGCGCACGCCGCCGCCGACGGTGAGCGGCATAAAACAATGTTCCGCCGTGTCGCGGACGACGTCGAAAATGGTCTGGCGATTATCCGAGCTGGCGGTGATGTCGAGAAAGCAAAGCTCGTCGGCACCGGCTTTGTCATAAATTTTTGCCTGCTCAACCGGATCGCCGGCGTCGACCAAATCAACGAAGTTGACGCCCTTGACGACACGGCCCTGGTCGACATCGAGGCAGGGAATGATTCTGACTTTCAGCATTATTTCGCACCTGCCAACAATTTGACTGCGTCCGTCACATCAATGCGCCCGTCATAGAGGGCGCGGCCGCTGATGACGCCCTCCAGAATATCGCCGCCGGCTTTTTTCAGGGCGCTTAAATCTTCCAGCGACGAAACCCCGCCCGACGCAATTACCGGGATCGAGACAGCGCGAGCGAGTTCCACCGTCGCTTCCGTGTTCGGGCCCTGCATGGCGCCGTCCCTGGAAATGTCGGTATAGATAATGGCGCAGACGCCGCATTCCTCGAACTGTCTGGCCAGATCAAGGGCGGTGATTGCAGAGACTTCCGTCCAGCCCTCGACGGCGACCATGCCGTCCTTGGCGTCGATGCCGACGGCGATGCGTCCGGGGTGGCGTTTGCAGGCGGCGCGCACAAGATCCGGATCCTTGAGCGCAACGGTGCCGAGAATGACCCGCGCGATGCCTTTGTCCAGCCACAGATCAATGGTGGCGGCGTCGCGGATACCGCCGCCAAGCTCGACCGGGATATCGATGGCGGCGAGAATGCTTTCGACGGCGTCGCCATTGACCGGCTTGCCGGAAACGGCGCCGTTGAGATCGACCACATGCAGCCACTCCGCGCCGGCGTCGGCAAAGCCCTTGGCCTGGCCGGCGGGGTCGTCGCCGAACACGGTGACTTGTTCCATGTCGCCCTGGTAGAGACGCACGCATTGACCGTCTTTGAGATCGATGGCGGGAAAAAAGATCATTTAAGGCTTCCACCTGAGAAAATTAGCGATCAGTTTCAGGCCCACGGCCTGGCTTTTTTCCGGGTGAAACTGAACCCCGACCATATTGTCGCGGCCGATGGCGGCCATGGTTTCGCCGCCGTAATCGACGGTGGCCAAAACATGGTCCGGGTTTTTCGGGCGAAAGCCGTAGGAGTGAACAAAATAAACGTGCGCGCCCTCGGTGATGCCGTCGAACACCGGGTGCGCGGGCCCAGAAATTTGCAATTCGTTCCAGCCCATGTGGGGAATTTTCAGGGTTTTGTCATTCGGTTCCAGCGCCCGGACCTCGCCCGCAATCCATCCGAAGCCGTTCGTCGTTTCATGCTCACGCCCGACATCGGCCATTAATTGCATGCCGACACAAATGCCGAGAAAAGGCTTGCCGGCGCCGATGACGTTTTCTTGCAGCGCGCCCAGCATGCCGGGCAGGGCATTGATACCGGCCAGGCAATCGACAAACGCGCCGACGCCGGGGAGCACGATGTGGCTGGCGCCTTTCAGATCTTCCGGGTTTCGGGTGACGCTAACGCCAAGGCCGAGGCTCGCGTCGGCGTCGGCGCGCTCAAAAGCTTTTTCGGCGGAACGCAGATTGCCCGATCCGTAATCGATGATGGCGACGCTCATGGGGGTTTCCTCAAAGCGCCAAGTCGGCGGCCAGCGCCGGCTCGCTGTCGAGGAAACGCCGAAGTGCGTGATCGCTGTCTTTTCCGGTGACCACGCCACTGAGCGCAAAGCCGCTGCGCTGCAGCTTCCAGGCGCGCAAGTCATTACCTAACGTGCCAACCAGTATCGCCAGACCGAGGGACACAACCAATTGACTGAGCGCATCCAGGCCCCAGTACCCGGCGGCCATATTCAGCAATATGCTGGCGCCCAACATTGCTGCCGCTTCCCACCACAGGCGGTGCCACAACGCCCACAGGAATGTAAGAAACAGCGCCGGCCAGGAAAAGCCGTCCTTGACCAGCCTGACATCGCGATCCGCATCGAGGCCGTGGCGGCGAAGGTGAACGGCGTAGAGTCTCATGCTTTAAAGCCTCGAATTATAACGAGCCGCCGAGAACGCCTTTTGTCGACGGCACGGCGTCGCTTTTACGGGGGTCGATGTCGATGGCCTGGCGCAGCGCCCGGGCCAGGCCTTTATAACAGGATTCGACGATATGGTGGTTGTTCTCGCCGTAAATGTTTTCCACGTGCAGCGTAATCCCCGCGGCTTGCGCAAATGCCTGGAACCATTCCTTGAACAGTTCGGTATCCATTTCGCCCAGCTTGGGGCGCGAAAAATCGACCTTCCAGATCAAATAGGGCCGGTTGGAAACGTCGAGGGTGACACGCGTCAGCGTCTCGTCCATGGGGATATACGCCGCGCCATAGCGGGTAATGCCGGCGCGATTACCAAGGGCTTGCGCCACCGCTTCGCCGATGGCGATGCCGGTGTCTTCCGTGGTGTGGTGAGAATCGATATGCAAATCGCCCTTGGCCGCGACCTCGAGGTCGATGAGGCTGTGGCGCGACAGTTGTTCTAACATGTGATCGAGAAAGCCGATGCCGGTATCGACGCTATATTCGCCCGTACCATCGAGATTGAGGGCGACCTTGATCTGGGTTTCCTTGGTCCGGCGTTCGACGGTGGCGGTGCGCATGAATATATCTCCGGCCGATGGTCTCGGCCCTTTGGGGAAAGCTTTTTGAGGCGGACGGGCCGTCGTGTCAACAGAGTTAGCGGACGGGGAGCCCAGAAGATCCGCCGCCCCGCAGCCAAGGCCAGCGGCAAGTCGCTCCATCCAGTCCTGAGTCAGCTTGCGCCGCCCGGCCTCCAGGTGCCCGATTTGCTGCCCGGTGGTACCGATGCGATGCGCCAGCTCCTGCTGGTTCAAACCGTTTTGTTTCCTTAGGGTGCGAATATTGTTTGTCATGGGTGTATACAAACATATTGTTTCTAGACAATCAAACTAAATGTTTTAATTTTGGCCTCAATGCGTCGGCCCGGCGCGTTTGTTTGCGCCCATGCGGCCACGGATTTCGTGCAGCACCCATTCGATGGTGTCTTCGTCCATATCGTGGATGGCTTCGGCCAGCAGGTTGGCCAGTTCCGTTGCCGTCGGGCTGAGGCCTGAGGTATCGACGACGACCCGGGGGTGGGACAAATCAGCCAGGCGCTTGAGCTCTTCGACCTCATCCCAGGAGAGCTCGAAATAGCCCGAGATCTGCTGGATCAGGCCGGAACCGGGGCGGCCCCGGTGGCCGTGCTCGAGGGCCGAGAAATACGCCGACGAGACGCCCAGATCCTCGGCCATTTTTTTCAGCGAAAGTTTTCGTGCCTTGCGGTAATCGCGGACCTTGTTTCCAAACGGCGTCATTTTTGCCTCTTCAGCAGGATATACAGCGCGCCGGCGCCGCCGTGCTTGGGGGCAGCGTGGGAAAAGCCCCGTATCATTTCCCGGTTGGATGCCTCGTTCAACCATTTGGGGACGGCGCTGCGCAGCACGCCTTCGCCACCAGCGCCTTTTCCGGTAATGGCCAGCACGGTGCGGCGCCCGGTGCCAAAGCAATCTTGTAAAAAACCCGACAGCGCCCGGTGCGCCTCATCTTGCGTCATGCCGTGAAGATCGATGCGGGCGTCGATATCGACCTGACCGCGGCGCATTTTTGTCTCGCTACGCCGATCAAGCCCCGGCGCCTTGCCGTGGGTTAACGTTGTGGGGGCCGGTTTTGGCCGTGGGGAAGGACGGGGCAATGGAGGGGGCGGGGGCGCTTTTTTTCGTTTCGACGGTGGAATATTTTCCGGCGGTTCC
>LFEN01000020.1 GCA_001510075.1 Alphaproteobacteria bacterium casp-alpha2 | reverse complement strand
CGAGGACGTTAAGATATCTCCTTATTCACCATGTCAAAGAGCAGAAATTAATTAGAACAAACATAGAACATTGCTTGGGGGGAGTCAAGGGGGTAGTAATAATCACCTTCTGCTTTCTCCCCGAAAGCGGGCATCCTAATTTTGGAACGAATAATTTCCCCTTGACGCCGACAAAGAACCAAACTAGAACATGTGTGGACGTTTGCTTTTTGTTCCACATTTTGTGACTCAATACGGGAAGGGGCAAGAACCCTGCCGTATTCGTCAGCCCGGGCCGAAAGGCCTATCAAATAAGGGGAAAATTATGCTGACCAGGAAACAATATGACCTTCTGGTTCATATCGACAAGACACTCCGAAAAACCGGCGTTTCGCCGTCTTTCGATGAAATGAAGGATGCCTTGGGGCTGAAATCAAAGTCCGGTATTCACCGTTTGATTACCGGCCTCGAAGAACGCGGCTTTATCCGCCGCCTGCCGCACCGCGCCCGGGCGCTGGAAGTCCTGCGCCTGCCTGAAAACATTGAAGCGTCGGGCGCTAAGGTTAAACCCGGCAAGTCGGGCAAGTCCGGTTTTGCCCCCAACGTCATCAAGGGTAATTTCAAGCTGCCGGGTGCCGCCACTGCGGCGCAAACGGACGCCGTGCAATTGCCGCTGTACGGGCGCATCGCCGCCGGCACACCGATCGAGGCGCTGCGCGATCATTCGCAAACAACGGATATCCCCGGCTCCATGGTTGGGAAAGGTGAGCACTTCGCGCTTGAGGTCGATGGCGATTCGATGATCGACGCCGGTATTTTCGATGGCGATACGGTCGTTATCAAGCGCGCCGACACGGCCGATAACGGCTCTATCGTCGTCGCCCTGATTGAAGATGACAACGAAGTGACCTTGAAAAGGCTGCGCCGCAAGGGCGCGTCGGTTGCCCTGGAACCAGCCAACAAAGATTACGAGACGCGGATTTTCGGGCCGGACCAGGTCAAGGTTCAGGGCTGTCTCGTCGGCTTGTTGCGGAAATACTAGAGCAAATCCCGAGCAGATTGTTACAATCTGCGACGACGAATTTGCGTACTATCAATAAGATAGAGCATGATACATAAGCCATCCTAAATGCATCATGCTCTAGGCAGGAGGCCGGGCGCTTTTCGGCTTCGGTCTTAACACCCCCCGTCTTAACACCCAGGGCCGCGAACCCCTGAGTCCGTTGACGGATTTGACCGTCACGCCGTTCTTATTCAGCCACAATGCGTGCGCGCCCTGGCGCCATAAATCAAAACGGTCGATGACCTTTTTGGCCGGGCAATTACGGCGCACCGGCACGGTGGCGATGACGATATCGGCAACCCAGCAATCTTCCGCCAGCGCACTTTCTGCGTAAGACAACGCAACCACGTGGCGTTGTTTTTTGTAGAGGCAGCCCTGCAAGTCGCAAACCAGCCTGCGGTCCGGGCTGGCGCCGGTTTTGGGCCAGGGGGCGATGGCTTCGCGCTGGCCCGATCGCCGCAGCCAGATTTCACGGTCAAAGCGCGCTCGCCGGAGATTGGAGACGGCCATCTGGCCTTGCGCGGTCTGCACCGCCAACAGCCTGCCCTGCCCGTCAATCAGGATATCGGGGGGCTGGACAAAAGCCATCATCACCAATCCGCCAGCAATAGCGGCCAGTCCCCATAATCGCCAGCGCCGCCGCCACAGGCATATCCAGACCCCGCCAAGGGTAATGGCCGCCAGCGCCGAAACCGGCATGGCGGCGACCAGGGTGACGGCGCCCGGCCAGGCGGCAATGGTTTTGGCCACGTGGACGACAATGCCGACCCCCCATCCCATGGGTGCCAAGGCAAAAGTTTCCAGACCGAAAGGCATGAGAAGGAACGAAACCACCGCCCACGGCATGACCCACAGCGCCGTCACCGGCACGGCGATCAAATTCGTCATCAGGCCGTAATCGGCAAACCGGTTAAAGTGATAGATGGCGAAAGGCGCGGTGGCGGTGCCGGCAATCAGGGTCGTCAGCGCCACGCCGGCAAGATAAAAACCGGCCTTGCGCAGCCAGGGCGGCAACGGGGAGGAGTTGTCATCACGATAGCGCCGACGTTCCGATAAAAACTCATAACCCGCGATAAGCGCGGTGACGGCGGCGAATGACATCTGGAAGCTGGGGCCGAGCAGGCTTTCCGGTTGCAGGGCCAGAATAATCAGCGCCGCCCAGGCGACGAGCCTGACCGACAGCCCGCGTCGGTCCAGCAAAACCCCCGTCAGCACCAGGCCGACCATGAGAAAGGCGCGTTGTGACGGCACCGTCGCCCCGGCGATCAGGGCATAGACGAAGGCGCCGATAATGGCGATAAAGGCAGCCCATTTTTTGATCGGGTAATGCAACGCCAATCCTGGTGCCAGGGCCATCAATCCGCGAAAGCCGACAAACAAAATACCCGCCACCAGACCGATATGAAGCCCCGATATGGCCAGCAGGTGGGCGACCCCGGAATCCCGGAAGGCGCTCATCAAATCTTCCGGGATGGCGCGGCGTTCGCCGGTCATCAGGGCGGCGGCAACGGGGCCGTTGGCACCCGGAATACCATCTTGAACGCGCCCGGTGATGGATTGGCGCAATTCCGCCAGGGCCAAAGAAAACGAAAAGGCAAAGAAACCGGTTTCGCGTTCCCTTGCGCTTGCGATGACGTCCGCTTGCCCGATGGAAAACCCGACGGCGCCGATTTGGCGGAAAAAAGAAAAGCGCTGGAAATCGAATGCGCCCGGTGCCGCCGGTGCGGATGGCGGCGACAGGATGGCGCGCAGTTGAATCCAGTCGCCGGGGCGGATGTCGGTCCCAGAGGGGACTTGGCTGCCGCGCAATTTGACCCGCACTTTTTGGGGAACTTTTTCCGGGCCCAGCCCGGCAATGCGGGCGCGTTCCAGGGTCACTCGCAATGCATCGGGAAAGGTTTCTACCGTTGTCACCAAACCGGTGACGGACGTCGGCCCGATGCGTTTTTCCAGCACCGGGGCGGCAACGCTGGCCGTGCGGATTCCTGCGGCGCTAAATCCGGCCGCCGTGATGGCGACAATGATCAGCCCGGTCATGACGGCTTGGCTTCCGGCACCTTCGCGTTTGAGCAAAAAAAACAGCCCGGCCAGGGCCGACATCATGACCAAAACCCCTGACCACAAAGGCGGCTCGAATGAGAGACTGAAATACCCGGCAATGCCCAAGCCGAAAAAAACCGGAAGCCATAAAACCCAGCGCTCTCTTTCCAGCCGGAAAGAATGAAAAAGGTTAATTTTTTTCATTGCCCGTTTTACCTGACGATGATCTTTCCGGATTTGCGGGCCGGTTCCCTCGAATAGGCGGCGGGGGTGTCGTCGCCGATGGGGAAGTCCCCGGTGGATAAGGGAACGAGGTGAAGTTCGGCCCATTTTTTCGGCCCGATACGGATGGCATTGATGCAGGTATCGGGGACTTCCCGACCGTCATAAAAAATCACCGCCACGACGGTGTTTTTGAAGAACGCCTCTGCACGGAAGGCCCGCACGTCTTCGTCGCGGTTGAAAATCCTGACAATATTCGGCATCCCAGCCGTCATCACCAGGGTCGAAGGAGCAAAGTTGCCTTTGCGAATATTAAGATCGATGATTTTCGCCTGTTTCCACTCCAGGTCTTTGGCCCGGTTGATAATTTCATCTTCGCAACTTTCCCCCGAATGTTCCCCCGAATGTTCCCCCGAATGTTCCCCCGGGCGTTCCCCCGGGCGTTCCCCCGGGCGTTCCCTCGAGCGTTTATCCGTTCCGTCGCTATCGAAGGAAAACGAGGGCAGCTTTGGCAACGAGGGCAAGGAAGGTAAGGAAGGAAGCTCCCAGGAACAGGCGCTAAGGCTGAAAAGGGTTAAAAGGAACAAGGAGTTACTGCAACGCCGGAGAAGATATGCTAATCCTCTTACGCTGTCGCGCTGTTGACCCTTCAATTGAAAACTGAATGTAGCCATGACCGTCGTTACCCGTTTCGCGCCCTCACCCACTGGTTTTCTCCATATCGGCGGGGCCCGTACGGCATTGTATAACTGGCTGTTTGCCAAGCACCATGCCGAATACGGTGATGGCGGACGATTTTTGCTGCGCATTGAAGATACCGACCGCAAACGCTCTACCGATGAAGCTGTGGAGGCAATCTATGACGGGCTAACGTGGCTCGGCCTGAATTGGGACGGCGACGCGATTTCACAATTTTCCCGCGTCGAGCGTCACCGCGACGCCGTCGGGGAATTACTGGCCGCGGGCAAGGCGTATAAATGCTATTGCACGCCGGAAGAACTCACCGAAATGCGCGACGCTGCCCGCAAAGGTGGGCAAGGGCGTCTGTATGACGGGCGCTGGCGCGACCGCGACCCCGCAGACGCACCTCAGGGAATAGACCCGGCCATCAGGCTCAAGGCCAATCTGGACGGAGAAACCGTCATCGCCGACCTCGTCCAGGGCGAGGTGACGGTGGAAAACGCCGAGATGGACGATATGGTGCTGATGCGCGGCGACGGCACGCCGACCTATATGCTGGCCGTCGTTGTTGACGATCATGACATGGAAGTCAGCCACGTTATTCGCGGCGACGACCATCTGACCAATGCCTTCAGGCAAACGCAAATCTATCGCGCCTTCGGCTGGGATATCCCGGCCTTTGCCCACATTCCCCTTATTCACGGCCCCGATGGCGCCAAAATGTCGAAACGCCACGGGGCGCTTGGCGCCGAGGCATACCGGGATGACGGCTTTTTGCCGGACGCAATTTGTAATTACCTGCTGCGCCTGGGCTGGAGCCACGGCGATGAGGAAATCATCAGCCGCCAACAAGCCATCGAATGGTTCGGGCTGGACGCCGTCGGCAAGGGGGCGGCGCGTTTTGATCTTGATCGCCTGACCAGCCTCAACGGCCACTATATCCGTCATGCCGATGATACGCGATTGGTTGACCTTGTCCTGCCCCGGCTCACGGAGTCCCTGGGCGGCGGTCTGTCCGACCAGGCCCCGGAATGGCTTGCCAAGGGCATGGCGGGGCTGAAGGAACGGGCGAAAACCTTGGTCGAGCTTGCCCAAAGTGCGGAAATTTACGCCCGCAAGCGGCCTTTCGCGCTCGACGAAAAAGCCGCCGGCATTCTCGATGCCGATGGCAGGGCTCATTTGCAGGAATTATGCGGGATTTTGTCGGCAATTGACGGATGGAATGGAGAGTTGATCCAGGAAACCGTGCGCAATTATGCCGAAGGCGTTGAAATCAAGCTGGGAAAGGCGGCCCAGCCTTTGCGGGCGGCGATGACCGGCAAGACCGTATCGCCCAGTATTTTCGAGGTGATGGAAATTGTCGGCCGGGATGAAAGCCTTGGCCGACTAGAAGACGCTCTCAAAGGGCATAAATAAGGTATAATGATACAAACCAGCTTATCTAGTGCGAGGAGAATACATCCATGAGCAAGAAACCGTCGAAAGAAGCGTCCCGGGAAACTTTTACCCTGACCGATAACCGTTCCGGTAAATCCTATGAGTTGCCCGTTCTCAAGGGAACCATGGGCCCGGATGTCGTTGATGTCCGCAAGTTCTACGCCGATACCAAATGTTTTACGTTTGATCCGGGCTATACATCAACGGGAAGCTGTGAATCGAAAATAACCTTCATCGACGGCGAAAAAGGCGTCCTGCTGTATCGCGGGTATCCCATCGACGTTCTTGCCGAACAGTCGGATTTTACCGAGGTTTGTTATCTGCTGCTGTACGGCGAATTGCCGTCACCGGAACAGAAGCAAAAATTCGAGACCGGCGTCTCTTTTCACACCATGCTGCATGAGCAGTTGAATTACTTCTTTAGGGGGTTCCGCCGGGATTCGCACCCGATGGCGGTGATGGTTGGCGTCGTCGGCGCGCTGTCGGCTTTCTACCATGACAGCACCGATATTACCGACCCCAAGCACCGGATGGTCGCATCTTACCGGCTGATCGCAAAAATGCCGACGATTGCGGCGATGGCCCACAAGTACACCATCGGCCAGCCGTTTGTGTATCCCAGGAATGACCTGAATTATGCGGAAAATTTCCTCTACATGATGTTTTCCAACCCGTGCGAGGAATTTGTGGTCAACCCGGTTCTGGCCAAGGCGCTGGACCGTATTTTGATCCTTCATGCCGATCATGAGCAGAACGCATCGACGTCGACGGTGCGCCTTGCCGGGTCCAGCGGCGCCAATCCGTTTGCCTGTATCGCCGCCGGCATTGCGTCGCTTTGGGGGCCGGCCCATGGCGGCGCCAACGAGGCGGTCCTTAACATGCTGACCGAGATCGGGGACGTCAAAAATATCCCCGACTTCGTGAAACGGGCCAAGGACAAGAATGACCCGTTCCGGCTGATGGGATTTGGCCACCGGGTCTACAAGAATTTCGATCCCCGGGCGCGGGTGCTGGAAAAAACCTGCCACGAGGTTCTCGATTCCCTGGGCATCAAGGACGAACCGTTGCTGGATATCGCCGTCGAACTGGAGCGCATCGCCCTGGAAGACGATTATTTTATCAGCAAGAAGCTTTATCCCAACGTCGATTTTTATTCCGGCATCATCTTCAAAGCCATGGGCATCCCGACCAGCCTGTTTACGGTGTTGTTTGCTGTAGCGCGGACAGTCGGCTGGGTCGCCCAGTGGAATGAAATGATCGAAGATCCGTCTCAGAAAATCGGCCGTCCCCGGCAAATGTTCATGGGCGCCACGGAACGGAAATACACCCCCCTGCATAAGAGAGGCCGGGCCGTATCGTCTTAGATTGAAGCGATCTAAGCTATGCATCAGCCCCTATGTATATGATCAGGTCATGACGCTCACGTTGGCAAATCTCGGAACGCGATGCACGGCGGATTGGGAATATGGCGATTAAGGCGTTGACCTTTGACGTCTTTGGGACCGTCGTCGACTGGCGAACGGCCGTTATTCAAGAGCTGCGTCAATTTGGCGCCGCGAAAGGCGTCGATGCCGATTGGGCCGCATTCACCGACGCATGGAAAACCACGTATCGACCGGCAATGGACAAAGTTAATGCCGGGCAAATAACCTGGATCAACGTGGATAAGATTTTTCGGGATCGTCTTGATGAATTGCTTCCTCAATATGGGCTTGCAGATGCAACAGAAGAAGAACGCGAACGTCTAAATCTTTCCTGGTGCCGTCCGATCGCTTGGCCGGATTCCGTTGCCGGGATCAGGCGGCTTAAGTCCCGGTATCTAGTTTCAACGTTGTCCAACGGCAACTTTGTCTGGCTTGTAAACATCACCAAACATGTAGGGCTGCCTTTTGATTGCGTACTTACAGCTGAAAACGCGAAAGCCTACAAACCGGACCCGAGAATTTATCGGACCGCTATCGAGATGCTGGGTTTAAGTCCCGGCGAGATTCTCATGGTTGCATGTCATAATTACGATCTTCGAGCCGCTAAGGAACAAGGGTTGAGCACGGCGTTCCTTCCGAGAAAAGAACACGGCCTGGAGCAAACCTTTGATCAAGAACCGGAAGATAATTGGGATTTCTCGGTCAATGACCTCTGTGAATTGGCGGCGGTGCTGGGATGTTGACGCGGCCCCCTGATCCTGTCCGTGTCGCAAGTCTTGCCGTGCCGTCGGCGTCATGGGTCCGACGGGGGGCCTGGCCTGGGGTGAGCGCCCTGGTGTGCGTTGATGACTTCAAGCACGACGGTGGCAGCGCGCATGGACGGTGACGATCCCTTCTTCATATCTTGGCCGAGGCTTTTCAGCGCTGTCTCGTAGGCTTCTATCTGGCGTTGCCGGCGGCCCTCGTCACGAAGCAGGTCTTCCAAAGCGGTGGCAAGGAATTCCGCCTTGCAAGCGCCTTGCAGGAATTCGGGGATGGCTTCGCGTTCCAGAACCAGATTAATCAGGTTGGCATAAGCAACCTTGAACAGGTTTTTGACCACCAGATACGACAGCGGGTTTATCTTGTAGGTGATGACGCAAGGCGTTTTTGCCATTGCCAGTTCCAGCGATACGGTTCCCGATGCCGCCAGTGCCACGTTGGCGGCTGCAAAGGCGTCGTATTTTTCCGGGTCGCCTTCGACCACCAGCGTCGGTACGGGCCAGGCCGATGTCATTCGGCGCACGGCCCCGGCGACCGTATCCGTGGTCGGAATGACGGCCCTTAAATTGGGGTGATTTTTCTTTAGCAAAAACAAGGTTTCCCCGAACACTTTACCCAAGCGGGAAACCTCTCCCAAACGGCTGCCGGGAAGAACGGCAATCAATTCGTCTTCTGCTCCGATGCCGTGACGCTGACGGAATTCCGGCCCCCTGCCAGCGCCAGCATCTGATTCCAGTATGGAATGACCGACAAAGGTCGCAGGCAACCTCTGGCGTTCGAAGAAAGGCGGCTCGAACGGCAGCAGGCACAATAAATGATCGAGAAAGCCGGCGATTTTTTTTGCCCGCCCCGGCCGCCATGCCCAGACCGATGGGGCGACGTAATGAATGAGCGGTATTGCCTTGCCCTTTAAGCGTTTGGCGACGCGAAAACAAAAATCCGGGGCATCGATGGTGATCAGCGCGCCGGGCCTTAGTTTTTCGATGGCGGCGGCGGTTTCGGAGATACGGGCCAGGAGCCGGGGAATTTTCGGGATGATCTCGGCCGCCCCCATGACCGATAATTCGGCCATGGGGAACAGGCTTTTCAGGCCCTGTTCTTCCATCCGGGTGCCGCCGATGCCGGTGAAAGAAATTTTTCCCTTGGTTTGTTTTTTCAAGGCGTCCATCAGGCGGGCGCCCAACAGGTCGCCGGACGGTTCGCCGGCGATAAGGTAGATCATGGGAACGGCGGCTACCTTGCCGGGGGTGAGTTTCTTTTCCGGAACCTGAATGCCGATAACGAACATCCCGGCCTGGTCAGCGGCAAGGCCGACGGCTTTGGGATCGACGACAAGTGCGCCGCCGCTTTGCACGGCAATGCCGCGAAGCCCCGCCTTGGAAGCTTCTTCAACGGTGGTGACACCGATGGTCGGTAAATCGACGCGGTGTTCCTGGCCGGGTTTTTTGACCTTGACCAAAACCCCGCCGGGACCATCGAGGCGGCATTTTCGGGCGGTATTCAAAAGAACATTGGTTCCTTTATCGTCCTCAATGGCCAGGACTTGTCCCATTTGGGCGACGGCGCCTTGGGCGATATCCTGGCGGCCAATATCGAGGGCGGCGTCAAGCGCACATTCGATATCTGCTTCGGCCTGCCAATCTGGTTCAATCTTGCCATAGGCGCCTTTTTTGGCAAGAAGGTCCGGCAACAGGCTGTCGGCGCCGATGATTTTAAAACCTTCACTATCTTCCAGCGCCTGAACCAGGGCTTTCAAAAGGTTGCCGTCGCCGAGGTTGTGGACGCCATATTTTGCGACAAACTGCGCCGTCCATTTATCGGGGATAATTGAAGAAAAAGACGGTCTGGTTACGGAGCCGGCCATGACCACTTCCGTGCAACCGGCTTCGCGCAAATGAGCAATCGAGGTTCCGACAGCGCCGATGCGGACCCAAACATGGGGCACGTCGCCGAAAGCGTCCGGGTCGGCTTCGTCTTCGAAGGCGACGACGAAAAAATCCCGCTTTTCTCGCTGGCAGGCCTGAACAATCAGGACCGGAAGCCGCCCGCCCCCTGCAAGAATGCCGAGCTTAGGCAGCATCATCCATTTTTTTTGGCTGGCAGATCGAGCGCGATGTTTCGGCCTGGATAAAATTGACGATTTCCATCACCGGCTCGTTTTCTGGAAATAATTCGGAGACATCCTGAATGCGTTCCGTAAACGTGCCTTCCTCGGCGAAAATCAACCGGTAGGCTTTGCGGATGTCGTGAATGACGTCTCTTGAGAAATTCCGGCGTTTCAGCCCCAACAGGTTAAGGCCGGACAAGCGCGCCCGGTTGCCGGTAACGGAGCCATAAGGAATGACATCGTCGGTAACGCCGGTTTTGCCGCCGATCATGGAATGTTTGCCGATACGGACGAATTGATGAATGGCGGAAAGGCCGCCGATGATGGCCCATTCGCCGACCTGCACGTGACCGGCAAGGGTGGCGTTGTTGACCAAGATGACATTGTCTTCGATTCGGCAATCGTGCGCGACATGGGCGGCGATCATGAACAGGCAGTTGTCGCCAACCCGGGTTTCCATTCCCCCGCCTTCGGTACCGGGGTTCATGGTCACGTGTTCACGGATGACATTATTGCAACCGATGATCAAGCTCGACGCCTCGCCGCCGTATTTCAGGTCCTGTGGCTGATGACCAATGGAGGCGAACGGGAAGATGCGGGTGTTGGCGCCAACAGCGGTGCGCCCCTGGACTACGGCATGGGAAATAATCTCGACACCGTCGCCCAACTCGACATCCGGCCCAATCAGGCAATAAGGCCCGATGATGACGTTTTCGCCGATGCAGGCAGCGTCATCGACAATGGCGGTGGGGTGAATATTTGTCATTAGGGTTTCACGATCATGGCGGAAAAAACGCTTTCGGAAACGACGACGCCATTGACCCGGGCCTCGCCTTTGAATTTCCACACCGGGCCACGGTTGCGGAGCTTTGTGATATGCAGGTGCAGGGTATCATTGGGGAACGTGGGTTTGCGGAAACGGGCTTGGTCCACGGACATGAAATAGACGACGCTGTCGGCTTGTTTGCCCATGGTGGCAATCACAAGAACCGCCGACGTTTGCGCCATGGCTTCGATAATCAGGACGCCGGGCATGATCGGATGACCGGGGAAATGGCCTTTGAAAAAAGGCTCATCCGGGGACAGAGCCTTGATGCCGACGGCGCTTACATCGGGAACCAGGTCCCGGACTTCATCGATCAACAGAAATGGATCCCGGTGCGGGATCATGTCCTTTATCTGGTCAATATTATAGACCGAACCGGTAGATGGTGCTTTTTCGTTCATCGTCTAAGCATCGCTCTTCTTTGCCGCAAGTCGTCTGAATACGGCGACGCTGCGAAGCCATTCGCGCATGGGCATGGCGGGCATTCCGCCGACGGTCGCTTTTGCTTCAATATGGTTCATGATCCCGGACATGGCGGCGATGCGGGCGCCGGACCCGATTTTCAGGTGCCCTGCAATACCGACTTTTCCACCTATCATCACAAAATCACCGATTTCCGTGCTCCCCGAAATGCCGACCTGGCTCACCACAATGCAATGTTTTCCAATTTTCACGTTATGGCCGATTTGCACCAGATTATCAATTTTCGTGCCTTCGCCGATGACCGTATCGGCCGCACTGCCCCGGTCTATGGTCGTATTGGCGCCGATGGAGACATCATCTTCGATGTAGACACACCCTATTTGAGGGACCTTAAGGTGGCCGTCGCCACCCGGCGCGAATCCAAATCCGTCCTGGCCGATCCGCACACCGGCATGAATTGTGACCCGGTCTGCGATGGTCGCATGGATCACCGTAACCGAAGACTCGATGATGCAATCATTGCCGACAACGACGCCGGCGCCGATGACGCTGAGGGGGCCGATATGGCAGTTGTCGCCAATTTCTGCTCTTGCCCCGATGACGGCGCCAGCTTCGATTTGGCAGTTTTCGCCGATTGATGCGGTTTTGTCGATAACGGCTGTTGGCGCCCTGAAATCAATTGGCGGGGGCGCCGGGTAGAAAGCCTGTGCGACCTTTGCATAGGCATGATAGGGCTGCTCTGACAGCAACAAAGCCAAACCTTTGGGCGCTTTATCGGCGCAATCTGGATGCACAATACAGGCCCCGGCCTTGGTTTGGGAGAAGGTGTCGATATAGCGTTTATTATCGAGAAAGCTGACGTGTTCCGGCCCGGCTTCAAAAAGCCCCCGGACATCAACGAATTCAGCTTCCGGATCGGCCCCTTTTCCGATCTCGGCCCCGGAAATATCCGCCAATTTCCTTAAGCTTATCGGGCCGTTCGTGGAATAAAATCGGGGGTTGGCCATTTTTTTTGCCGGGCCTATTTTTTGCCGGGTTTTTTAACTTTCACTGTCGGCAATTTTTTGTTCAACCGGGAAAGAACATCTTGGGTAATATCCAGGGTTTTTACGGAAAAAGCGGTTTGATCCTTTTTCAGGATTAACGCCAGATTCTGTTCTTGGGCGATGGCGGAGACAATTTCGACGTAGGAACTATTGACCTGCGCCATGGCTTCGTTGCGCGACGTGTCCAACTCTCTTTGGCGTTTCTGAACAAGACGCTGAACCTCAACAACCCGTTGTTCAAATTCCCGGCGTTTTTCGGCGAAAGCTTCCGGCGCCAGGATCGTTCGTTGACGGGCCAGTTCCTGATTCGCCGTTCGGATGGCATCACGTTCTTTCTGGATTTCCTTTTCGAACGAGGAGCCGAATTTGGTGACCTGATCACGGATGCTTTTTACCGCCTTGGCATCGCTAAGGATTGATTGCACATGGAGAACGGCCACCGGGAAAGGCAGTTCGACAACCCTCTTTTTCCCTGCGGGATCCTTGGCCGGTGTTTTTTGCTGAGCCATGGAAGGAGAGATGACGAATAAAAATCCTAATAGCGCGACAAACAAAAGTTTGAGTGAATTTTTCAAGGGGATCTCCTAAAAACGGGTGCCAAAATTAAGCCTGAAAGCTTCCGTGATATCAAAATCTTCTTTAATCACCGGAAGGGATAAATCAATACCGATCGGACCAAACGGTGAGGTCCAGGAAACGCCGGTGCCCACACCCATCCGGAGGCTGCCGGTATCGTCAACAAATGAGGTGGTCGGTGACAATTGCCCGACGCTGCCGATGTCGGTAAACACGCGCCCGGTAACGCCAAATTCTTCCGGCAGGCCGAGGGGGAAATCAAGCTGCAAGGAGCCGGCATACATCCATTCACCGCCAAGCGCATCTTCGGTCAGCGAATCCCTGGGTCCGATGCCGCGGGTTGCAAATCCTCTTAGGTTGCTGCCGCCGACATGGAAACGCTCCAATAGGTCAACATCCTTACCCATACCGACAATGTACCTTGCCTGACCGAGAACAGACAGAACCCATTTATCTGCGATGGGGAAGTACTTTCCGGCGTTGACAGTATTTTTGAAATGGCGAACCGTTCCCCCGAGCCCGGCAAGTTCGTTACCTGTGGTAACGTAATATCCGTCTGTCGGGGTCAGGGGGCTGTCCCGGCGGTCATAAGAAATGCTGTGGGAGATAGCTGAAGTCGTTTTCGTGCCGACCTGATCTTTGATCAGACTCGATGCCGCATTATCAACACCGGTTATCTTGGAAACCCTAATTCCATATTTCCAATCCTGTCTCAGCCTTTCCGTAATCGAATAGCCACCCCGGAAGGAAATGCCAGTGCGTTCCGTATCGAAGGAGCTGACATCTTGAAGGTCTTCGGATACCCGGAAAAAATCGAACCCGACGCGGACTTCGCGGCCCAGGAAATACGGTTCGGTGAAGGAAAAGTCGACTTCGCTTTTCAACGCCGCAATGGTCAGTTTAAGGGCGACGATTTGCCCCTTGCCGAGGAAGTTATTTTCCCTAATGCCGATATCGCCGAGTATGCCGTTGGTTGAGGAAAACCCGGCCCCCAGGCTCAACTGGCCAGTAGATTTTTCTTCGACAGCGACTTTCACGATGGTTTTGTCAGGAGCGCTTCCCGGCAGGCGCTCTACGTTGACGCTTTCAAAAAAGCCAAGGTTCTGGATGCGCTGGCGCGAACGCCGTAACTTCGATGAATTGAAGGCGTCCCCTTCGACAAGCCGGAATTCGCGGCGAATGACTTTGTCCTGGGTTCGTACATTGCCGGCGATAACAATGCGTTCGACAAACACCCGGGGGCCTTCATTGATTTCAAAGACAATATCGATGGTTTGCTTTTCGCGGTTGCGGTTAATGCGGGGCCGGACATCGAGGAAGGAATGGCCCAGTTCGCCGACCCTGTCCGTCAGCGCGATAATGGCCTTGTTGACTTCATCAACGTCGTACCAGTCGTCTTCTTCGATTTCGACGACATCGGAAACATCTTCCGCCTTCAGGTCCCTTAAACGGGCCTGAATATCGATCTTGCCGAATTTATATCGGGCGCCTTCCTCTATGGTGAATGTGAGGAAGAAATCCTTGCGGTCCGGTGTCAATTCGGCAACGGCGGAAATAACCCTGAAATCCGCAAACCCGTCGGTCAGATAAAATCTGCGCAGCAATTCCCTATCGAAGGTCAGCCGGTCGGGGTCGAATGTGTCGTCGCTGGAAAGAAAGCGCCACCAGGCTGTTTCTCTTGTCTGAATGATGCCGCGTAACCTTCCGTCAGAGTATTCTTTGTTGCCGACGAAGCGGATGGAGCTGATTGCCGTCGGCTTGCCCTCATGGACTTCAAAAACCAGATCAATCCTGTTCTGCGGAAGCTGAATGACTTTCGGTTCCACCGTGGCCGCAAAATAGCCGCTTCCCCGGTAAATGCCGAGAATTCGCTTAACGTCGTTCTGGACCTTGGTCCGGGTATAAATCACCCTGGGGCGAAGGGCGACTTCGGCTTCCAGGTCTTCGGTGCCAACTTTATCGTTGCCCTCGAAGGCGATCCGGTTAATGACGGGATTTTCGACGATCTTAACCAGAAGGGCATCGCCCTGACGGCGCAAGATGACGTCGGCAAAAAGGCCGGTGGCAAAAAGACTTTTCAGGGACCGGTCAATTCTGGCCGGCTCAAAGGCGTCCCCGATCTGGATGAGAAGATAGGATTTTACCGTGTCCGGCTCGATACGCTGGGTTCCCTCAACGATGATTTCATTTACCGCTCCGGCGTTTTGGGCAAGCTCCACCAAAGGCGGGTTCGCCTGGGCCATGGCCTGGATCGGCAATACCCCGAACGTCGCGCAAGAAAAAGCAACAGCGATGAAACGATGCAAGCGTTTCAAGTAAGCCCCCGGTAAAATTAAGTTTAAGTGACGAGTTCTTTAATAAACTCGAAAGCCTGTAACTGAACCAAATCGTTCCAAGTTGCGAAAACCATTAGAATCAATACCAGAATCATGCCGAAACGAAAACCGTATTCTTGTGCGCGGGCTCCCAAAGGGCGCCCGCGAATGGCTTCGGCGAGGTAAAACATCAGGTGTCCACCATCCAGTACGGGGATGGGGAATAGATTAATTAACCCCAGATTGACGGAAAGCATGGCCATGAAAAATATCAGGTTATCCAGACCGCCCTGGGCCATTTGACCGGAAATCTGGGCAATTCGCAAAGGCCCGCCAAGGTCTTTGGACGTTCCGTTCCCGGATATGATCTGGCCCAGGAAGGAAAAGATGTTCCCGGCTAACCGATAGGTTTGCTGAACCCCCATCCAGGTCGCTTTCAGGGGGTTTTGGCGTTCATATTCCACCTGTTCCGGGTCGTAGCGAACGCCGAGCAGGCCGATTGTTTCGGATTTGCCGTCTTTATTGGTTTGGGTGTGCGATTTCGGGGATGCCGACAAAACCAACTCTTTTTCCCCGCGCCGGACCTGAAATTTAAGGACAACACCGGGTTGGACGCTGACAATCCGGACAAGGTCGGAAAACCAGGTGACAGGCTGGCCGTCGACACTGACAATCCTGTCTCCCGGCAAAAAACCGGCTTCCATGGCGGCGGAATCTTGCATCAGGTTGCCGACCCCGGCATAAGGCCGGGCCGAGCCAACGGTCATAATCAATCCGGCAAAAAGAACGATCGCCAGCAAAAAGTTGGCAATTGGTCCGGCGGCGACAATGGCGGCGCGCTGGGCCAGGGTTTTTTTGGAAAATGAGACGGCTTCTTCTTCCGGGGTAAGGGGCTGTCCTTCTTCCTCATCTTCCGGAAAGTCAGACTGGCCAAGCATTTTGACATAACCACCAAGGGGGATGGCGCTTATTTTCCACCGCGTGCCGGCCTTGTTGGTCCATCCGTATATTTCCGGTCCGAAGCCAATCGAAAAGACTTCAACGCGGACATCGTTACGCCGGGCAACCCAGTAATGTCCCCATTCGTGGACATAAACCAGAACCGTCAGCACGAACAGGAAGACGATGACATAATACCAAGTGAATTCTGAAAAGCTCATTGTTCCAATTTCCGTTTTCGGAATATTATTTTGTTACAGGGAATTGTCTAAATTATTTAAACTTAAGTCTTAACTACAAATTGTTCCGCGATGCGTCTTGCTTCGGCATCGGCCTCGGAAACATCATCCAGATTGGCGAGCTTTCCGGTGGGTGCGGCGTCAAGGGTTTCGCTTACTATCCGCGAAATGTCAAGGAATCCAATGCGATGATTAAGAAAATGATCGACCGCGACTTCGTTGGCGGCGTTCAGCACCGTCGGCGCGCAGCCCCCGGCCTTGAGCGCCTCGCGGGCCAGCCTGAGCGCCGGAAAACGCACGTCATCAGGCTTTTCGAAGGTCAGCGTGGCGACTTCCTCAAGCTCCAGCCTGGGGGCATGGGCGGACATCCTTTTCGGCCAGGCCAGGGCATAGGCGATCGGGGTCCGCATATCCGGGGTTCCCAGTTGAGCCAGCACCGAGCCATCGACATAATCCACCATGCTGTGGATAACCGACTGAGGATGAACGAGAATTTCAATTTGTTGTTCGCTAACGGGAAAAAGATGAAAGGCTTCGATCAATTCCAGGCCTTTGTTCATCATCGTCGCTGAATCGACGGAAATTTTAGCGCCCATGTCCCAATTGGGATGGGCAACGGCCTGTTTCGGGGTAACGCTGGCCATTTCTTCCCGGGAAAACTCGCGAAACGGACCGCCCGATGCGGTCAGGATAACCCGGTGAACCCGCTCGGCATCGTTGAAATCGAAAACCTGGAAAATGGCACTGTGTTCGGAATCCACCGGCAAAAGGGTGGCTTTATGGGACAATACTTCCTTAACAAAAACATCGCCCGCTGATACCAGGCATTCCTTGTTGGCCAGACCGATCGTCGCCCCCCTTCTGACCGCCGTCAGGGTCGGTTTAAGGCCCGCCGCGCCGACGATAGAGGCCATGACCCAATCAGCAGGCTGAGAGGCGGCTTCAAGGATGGCTTCGGGGCCGGCGGCGGCGGTCGTTTTGGTGCCGCCCAGTAATTTCTTTAGTTCTTTATATCTATCGGGATCGGCGACCACCGCAGTCCGTGGCTTCAAGCGCCTGGCCTGTTCAGCAAGAAGCTCCACGTTTTTGTTTGCTGTCAGGGCCTCGACGGCATAGTTGCCCAGGTTGCTTTCAATGAGCTCGAGCGTGTTTGTGCCAATGGACCCTGTCGATCCAAGCACGGTAATGCTGCGCGGGCCGGTGGCCGGTTCGGGTGCTAAGTCGGTGGCGTTCAAATTCATCATAAAATACTGCTTTTTACGGCAGCTTCCAAAAATGCCACCGCCATGGCGGCGGCGAGCAATCCGTCGACGCGGTCCAACAGGCCTCCGTGGCCGGGGATGATGGTGCCGGTATCTTTTACACCAAAATAACGCTTAACCCAAGATTCTAGCAAATCACCTGCTTGTGAGACGGCGCCGATGGCGGCGCTCCAGGCAGCGAGCGGAACGATAGTATCCTTTCCCAAGGCCAATGCAGTCAACAAGCCGGCCACCCCGGCCAATAAAACAGCGCCAAATAAACCGGACCAGGTTTTATTCGGGCTGATGGTGGGTGCCAATTTCGGCCCGCCAATGGCCCGACCGAAGGCGTACCCGCCCGTATCGGACGCCCAAACCACCGCCAATAGCCAAAAAATGCTCTGCATCCCTATCTCGGGAAGAGCCCGAAGGTGCAAAAGCGCCAAACAGGGCAAAAGGATGTATACCTGCCCGGCCAGAAGCCAATAAATTCGGCCCTTATTCGTCCCATAGCACACCCGGCGCCATTCCCAGGCCATCACCAAGGCTGCCACGACAATGAGAATTTCAAAATAAGGCGTACCGGCATAAACGGTGGCCAAAACCGCCGGCGCCAGAACCAGGGCGGAAAGGATGCGCAGACCCAGGTCGCTCTCTTGGCCGCTCCCTGGGGGATTATCTTCCGGTGGCGCCATACCGGCGCTCACGGCTGTGGAATTCCCTGATCGCCCCTTCAAAATCGGTATTTGAAAAATCCGGCCACAGGGTGTCGAAAAAGACGAACTCGCCGTAGGCAAGCTGCCAAAGCAGGAAATTGCTAATCCTTTTTTCGCCACTGGTGCGGATCAGGATATCCGGGTCCGGCATATCATTGGTGAAAAGGCGCGCCGAAAGTTCGTTTTCATTGATGTCGTTGATGTCGAGCTTGCCGGCGGCGACATCTTCGGCCATCCGCCGCGCCGCCATGGTGATTTCCGCCCGGCCGCCGTAACTCAGGGCAATAGTCAGGGTGAGCCGGGAATTGGCTTCGGTTAAATTTTCGGCATCTTCGATTAAGGTGACGATATCGGGGGCTAGACGGGTCCGGTCGCCAATGACCTGAAAGCGAATTCCTTCTTGATGCAGTTCGTTGATTTCCTTCTTGATATAAAATCGCAGCAGACCCATGAGGTCTTTGATTTCGCTTTCCGGCCGCTTCCAGTTCTCGGAAGAAAACCCGAACAGGGTTAAATAAGAGACGCCAAGCGAAATGGCAGATTTGACGGCGTTTTTGACCGCTTCGGCTCCCTTTTGATGGCCGGCGACCCTGGGCAGGCCGCGGGCTTCGGCCCAACGCCCGTTACCGTCCATAATAATGGCCACGTGAACGGGCGGCGGCGGGCTTGTCGCCTTTTTTTGCAGGGAAGCGGATTCCATATTAAACCTGCTTAATCTCTTCTTCCTTGTTGATTAACGCCGCGTCGATCTGGCCGACGTGCTTATCGGTCAACTCCTGGATATCGTTGGCGTAATCGTGGTGTTCGTCTTTCGATATTTTATTGTCTTTTTCCAAATTCTTGAGGTCGTCCATGGCGTGACGGCGAACGTTGCGAACGGCAATGCGGGCATCTTCAGCATACTTGGCGGCAATCTTGGCTAAATCAACCCTGCGTTCTTCCGTCAGCGAAGGAATGGGAACCCTGACCAGTTGCCCGTCCGATGACGGATTAAGCCCCAGGCCGGAGTCCATGATGGCTTTTTCGACGGCGGAAACCAGGCCCTTGTCCCAGACCTGAACCGTTAACAACCTGGGTTCCGGGACGCTGACGGTGCCGACCTGGTTTAAAGGCATGTCTGCTCCGTAGGCGACGACGACGATGGGGTCGAGAAGGCTGGCATTGGCCCGCCCGGTACGAAGCCCGCCGAATTCCTTGTGCAGGACCTCAAGGGCGCCTTCCATGCGCCGGGTGATGTCCTTTTTGATCGCTTCTATGTCCGCACTCAACAGCCCTACTCCCTGCCAGCGATTAGCATCAATTAATTGTCGTAAAAACCCCACTGCCAGAAACGACTTCGGCCAGTCCGCCTGGATTGTGAATGGAAAAGACTAAAATTGGAACCTTGTTTTCTCGTGCCAGGGCAATGGCCGAGGTGTCCATAACCCGGAGATTTTGCGCCAAAACGTCCTGGTAGCTGAGTTTATCAAAGCGTTTGGCGTCGGAATTGGTCTTCGGGTCCTTATCATAGACGCCATCGACCTGGGTACCCTTCAACAGCGCGTCGCAATTCATTTCGACGGCGCGAAGGGCGGCCGCCGTATCGGTGGTAAAAAACGGGTTTCCAGTTCCGGCGGCGAAGATCACTGCCCTGCCCTTTTTCATGTGGCGGACGGCGCGGCGGCGGATATAGGGCTCACACACGGTGGCCATGGGGATGGCGGATTGGACCCGTGTTTGCACGCCGCTATTTTCCAGCACGCTTTGTACGGCCAAGGCGTTCATCACCGTTGCCAGCATGCCCATGTAATCGGCGCTGGTGCGCTCAATGCCACTGGCGGCGGACGACATGCCGCGAAAGATGTTGCCGGCGCCGATGACCAGACAAACTTCGACGCCTTTGTCGTGAACAGTTTTGATGTCGCTGCAAATACGTTCAACCGTGTCCGGATCAAGACCGTAATCGCGATCCCCCATCAAAGCTTCGCCCGACAATTTTAAAAGAATACGTCGGTACTTGGGCTTGGCGGACATGGTGTGGTTCCGTTCGGTTTTCGGCTCAGTGGATCAACGAATCCGGAAGTCGGCGCATTCTACACAATCGGCGCCGATTAATCACCAATAGCGGCGGCGACTTCGGCGGCAAAATCTTCCTGCTTCTTCTCGATACCATCGCCGAGAACGAGCAAACCGAACGAAGAGACGGAAATCGGGCTTCCGGCTTCCTGGCCGGCGGCGTCCAGGACCTTTTCAATCTTGGTTTCGCCGTCGATGACGAAGGTTTGATCGACAAGGCAGACTTCCTCGTAGAATTTCCGCATCCTGCCTTCGAGCATTTTCTCGATAATGTCTTCGGGCTTGCCGGTCTCTCTGGCCTGTTCGGCGAGAATGTCGCGTTCACGCTTGACGGTTTCCGCATCAAGGCCTTCGCGGGAAATTGCTTGCGGCTTGGTGGCGGCGATGTGCATGGCAACTTGTTTGCCAAGCGCCTCAAGGGCGGCGGCGTCGGCTTCAGATTCGAGCGCCACCAGGACACCGATTTTACCCAGTTCGGGCGTCAGGGCATTGTGCATATATGACGCCAGGGCGCCTTTTTTTGCCTCGATAACCTGCACCCGCCTGATCGACATGTTTTCGCCGATGGTGGCGATCATGTGGGTCAGTTGTTCTTCAACAGTGCGGCCCGTTTCCGGGTAATCCGCAGCCTTCAGCGTATCCAGGTCGCCGCCCGAGGCGCGGGCCAGCCCGGCTACGGTTTGCACAAAAGCCTGAAAATCGTCGTTACGCGCGACAAAGTCGGTTTCGGCGTTGACCTCGACCAGCGCGCCGATGGCACCGTCAATGGAAATGCCGATCAGCCCTTCCGACGCCACCCGGCCGGCCTTTTTTTCGGCCGCCGACAAGCCTTTGGTCCTGAGCCAATCGACAGCAGCTTCGAGGTCGCCGTTGGTTTCCGTAAGCGCCTTTTTGCAGTCCATCATGCCAACGCCGGTTTTTTCGCGTAGGTCTTTAACAAGGGCGGCGGTGATTTCAGCCATCTTGATCCTCTCGATAGAATTAGGTTTTTATTGCCTTGGGGCTACTTCTCGGGTTTAGCTTCGGGTTTGGCCTCAGCTTTAGCCTCAGGCTCAGACTTTTCTGCATCCTTGGTCGATTTGGCCTCGTCTTTTTTCTTGTCAGCCGGTTCTTTCTTTTCCGCTGCCTTGGTTTCTTTCTTCGGCGGGGCCGCCTTTTTTTCCGTTGGCGCCGGAGTATAGGCTTTTTGTTTTTCGGCCTTTTCGTCTTTGCTTTCCGCCGGCAGGGGCTCTACCGGTGCATCGGCAGAAGCGCCGATATCCTTGCCCGATGTGATAACTTCCTGCTGGATGCCGTCAAGGACAGAGCCGATCATCAATTCGCAATACAGATCAATGGCCCGCATGGCATCATCGTTGCCGGGAATCGGATAATTGATGCCTTCGGGTTTGCTGTTGGAGTCGATAACCCCAACCACGGGAATGCCCAATTTGTTGGCTTCGGCCACGGCGATGGCTTCTTTGTTGGTGTCGATGACCACCAGAATGTCCGGCAAGCCGCCCATTTCCTTGATGCCGCCGAGCGCACGCTCCAGCTTGGCCTGCTCGCGGGTCAGCACCAGCAATTCCTTCTTCGTCAGGCCGACGGTCTCACCGCTCAGTTGAACGTCGAGGTCGCGAAGGCGCTTGATGGAGTTGGAAATCGTTGACCAGTTGGTCATCATGCCGCCGAGCCAGCGGTGATTGACGTAGTATTGACCGCACTTTTTGGCGGCCTCGGCAATGCGCCCCGTGGCTTGGCGTTTGGTGCCGACAAAAAGAACCCGTCCGCCATTGGCGACGACTTCTTTGACGGCGACCATGGCCTGGTGCAACAGCGGCACCGTTTGCTGCAGGTCAATGATGTGAATGCCGTTGCGGACCCCAAACAGGAACGGGGCCATCTTTGGGTTCCAGCGGCGGGTGGAATGTCCGAAATGGACGCCAGCTTCGAGGAGCTGACGCATAGAATAGGCAGGAAGCGCCATGGTAATAGTTCCTTCTCCGGTTATACCTCCGCAAGCTCCGTCGGGACTAAGCCCAACACCGGAACGGCAATTCAGCGAATTTGCGCCAAGTGCCGTACGCCTGCGTGTGAATTTGGCGGTTTGATACCCCCTATACCCCGATGACGCAAGGGCAAAGAGCCCTAAAAGCGGAAAACGCCATGGCGGCGCATTTCAAATCCTTGCGCGAAAGGCTGGAGAAACAATCAGGAGAAAGGGGCCTTAATCCGTTGTGGCGAAGCCCCCGCAATAACCGCCATCCTCGATTTTTTTCTGATCCTTGCGAATGCGGTCCAGGAGGCCCACCGCGAAAGGATCGTCTGCCTCTTTGTCAAACGCCTCGAAGTTGACAACATCGCCAAGGGGCAGGCGCGGACGCCAGCCCGCCGATTGAAGTTCCGGTTTGTCAAAGAAATGAGAGACATAGCCAAGGCAAACATACGCCACGGGGACGACCCGTTTGGGGATTCTAAAAATTTTCTTCAGGCGTTTTTGGTCGAAAATACTGACCCAACCCAGGCCCAGTCCCTCGGCACGGGCCGCCAGCCACAGGTTTTGCACGGCACAGACACTGCTGTAGACATCCATCGTCTTGATATGCGTCCGCCCGATGACGACAGGCCCGGCGCGGTCCCTGTCACAGGTGATGCAGATGTTGATCGGGGATTCGAGGATGCCCTCCAATTTCAGATTTCGATAGATATCGCGCCGTTCCCCCTCGAACATCTCGGACGCTTCCAGGTGCGCCTCGTCGAAGAGATCATGGATTTTTTGTTTGGTTCCATCCGCACGGACGATAATAAAGCTCCATGGCTGCATGAACCCCACGGACGGGGCATAATGGGCAGCCATCAGAACCCGGCTCAGGACATCCTCAGGGATGGGGTCGTGGGTAAACTGCCCCCGCACATCACGCCGGGTAAAGATTGTCTGGTAGAGCGCCTCGCGCTCGACGTCGTTGAAACAATGGTTGATGGATTTTGTTTGGTCCGAGATTTCCATATCATTCCCCTTCATGGAAAACAGAGGCGGCGCTTTCCATGCGCCACGTTAAACTCTTCAGGCCGGTCTTCTGACTTAGGTTCGTCTCGACCGGACCCCTTCCCAGAGTTCCCTCCAGTGGGTCTGTTGTCCGGTCAATCCCCAATACAGCGTTGGGCACG
The DNA here is from genome assembly GCA_001510075.1 of Alphaproteobacteria bacterium casp-alpha2. GTDB lineage: Bacteria > Pseudomonadota > Alphaproteobacteria > Rhodospirillales > Casp-alpha2 > Casp-alpha2. Next base: position 310 of record LFEN01000020.1, on the reverse strand, counting down.
TGGCGGAATTGCACCGCCTTTCCGATTATCCCCGTCCAGGCCAAAACCTTTCCGGGACACCTGAAGATACGATCGACGCCGGTTTTTGGCTCACCGGCTGGGATCAAGTCTAATCCGACATTTCCCATGTGATCTTCACAATCGACACGATTATACAAAATCACACCGTTTTCTGAATAATTATTTTCTCCAATCGCCCGACACCTCAGATTTTGACGAATTAGAGCATTTCCGAGTTATTTTGACGCATAGCCGTCGGCGGCAAAGAAGTTTCTACATTCTTCCGGCTTAAACAGATCACAAACATTTC